>CASFQF010000001.1 GCA_949296635.1 uncultured Alistipes sp.
GACGAACCTCAAGTCGTTCTGCGGCGGCTTCGTCAACATGGTCTTCATCGTCTCGAGCATGTTGAGCGGCGCGTGCGCCACGCCCGAGTTCCTGATGTACATGAACTATTTTATCGAGAAGGAGTACGGCGAGGACTATTACCGGCGTGCCGACGAGGTGGTCGACCTGTCGAAGAAGCGCCGCACCATAGACAAGGTCATCACCGACTGCTTCGAGCAGATCGTCTACTCGATCAACCAGCCTACGGGGGCGCGCAACTTCCAAGCCGTCTTCTGGAACGTGGCCTACTACGACCGCTACTATTTCGAGAGCCTCTTCGGCGAGTTTGTCTTCCCCGACGGGTCGCGCCCGCATTGGGAGTCGCTCAGCTGGCTGCAAAAGCGTTTCATGAAGTGGTTCAACCGCGAGCGCACGCGCACCGTGCTTACATTCCCCGTCGAGACTATGGCCCTGCTGACCAAGGACGGCGATGTGATGGACGCCGAGTGGGGCGACTTCACGGCCGAGATGTATGCCGAGGGCCACTCGTTCTTCACCTACATAAGCGACAATGCCGACTCGCTGTCGAGCTGCTGCCGCCTGCGCAACGAGATTCAGGACAACGGTTTCAGCTATACGCTCGGCGCGGGCGGCGTCTCTACCGGCTCGAAGAGCGTGCTCACGATAAACCTCAACCGCTGCATCCAGTACGCCGTGAAGAACAACATGCACTACATGACCTATCTGGCCGATGTGGTGGATCTGGTGCACAAGGTGCAGACGGCATATAATGAAAACCTTAAAAACCTGCAGGCGAAGGGTATGCTGCCGCTGTTCGATGCGGGCTACATAAACCTCTCGCGCCAATACCTCACCGTGGGCGTGAACGGCCTTGTCGAGGCGGCGGAGTTCCTCGGCATACGCATCGACGACAACGACGAGTATGCCTCGTTCGTGCAGGAGGTGCTGGGCCTCGTCGAGAAATACAACCGCAAGTACCGCACGAAGGAGCTGATGTTCAACTGCGAGATGATCCCCGCCGAGAATGTGGGCGTCAAGCACGCCAAGTGGGACCGCGAGGACGGCTACGCGGTGCCGCGCGACTGTTACAACTCGTATTTCTATGTCGTGGAGGACGAGTCTCTCAACGTGCTGGACAAGTTCCGTCTGCACGGCCACCGTTATATCGAGCACCTGACGGGCGGCTCGGCGCTGCACATGAACCTCGAAGACCACCTCTCGCGCGAGCAGTACCGCCAGCTGCTGCGCGTGGCGGCGAAGGAGGGGTGCAACTACTTTACGTTCAATATCCCGAATACGGTATGCAACGAGTGCGGCCATATCGACAAGCGCTACCTTCAGGAGTGCCCCGAGTGCCACTCGCGCAATGTGGACTACCTGACCCGTGTGATCGGTTACATGAAGCGTATCTCCAACTTCTCGGCCGCACGCCAGAAGGAGGCCGCACGCCGTTACTATGCGAAGATGAAGCCTGCGGGCAATGCCGTCTACCTGACGTGCGAGCAGGGTATAGCCGCCGCAAATGGTCCGGTATTATAATTTCGACATCGTCTTCGCCGAGATCCCCGACGAGGTAACCCTTGCGGTGAACATCACGGGGTGCCCGAACCGCTGCGAGGGATGCCACAGCCCCCACCTGCGGGAGGATGTGGGCGAGAGGCTCGACCGCGACGCTCTGGCGGCGCTGCTGGAGCGTTACGGCGCGGGCGTCACATGCCTCTGCTTCATGGGCGGCGACGGCGACCCGCAGGGTATTGCGCGCCTTGCGGCGGAGGTGCGGCAGCTGGCGCCGCAGCTGCGCGTAGGGTGGTATTCGGGCCGTCAGGCGCTGCCTGCGGGCGTGGCCCCAGAGACGTTCGATTACATCAAGCTGGGGCCGTATGTCGCCTCGCGCGGGCCCCTGTCGTCGCCGGAGACGAACCAGCGCATGTACCGCGTTGGGCGTGACGGCGCAATGGAGGATATAACATACCGCTTCCGCCGCCGTTGAGGCTGCAGGCTTCGGGCGGGGCGGGAGATACGGTGCGGCGGATTGCGGTTCCGCCGCACCGCCTTTTTTTGCGGGGGCGCATGCCAATCCGGACAAATGTGAGTATCTTTGCCACGTAAAAACCGCATGTCATGCGAAGGATCGAACTGTTGGCCCCTGCGAAGGATCTCGAGGCCGCTATCGCGGCCGTCGACCACGGCGCCGATGCCGTCTATATGGGCGGCGCGCGCTTCGGGGCGCGCCGTGCCGCCGCCAACAGCGTAGAGGATGTAGCCCGTGCCGCAGAATATGCCCACCGCTATGGGGCGCGGCTCTATGCCGCCCTTAATACCGTTATCTTCGACGACGAGCTGGCTGCGGCGGAAGCCGCGGCACGGGAGTTGATTGCCGCCGATGTCGATGCCCTGATCGTACAGGATATGGCCCTGCGGGCTATGGCGCTGCCCGTCGAGCTGCATGCCTCGACGCAGGCGGGGTGTATGACGGCGGAGGATGCCGTTTTTCTGGAGGGGTGCGGTTTCGCGCGCATCATCCTCGAGCGTGCCCTTTCGATCGACGACATACGCGGCATACGCCGCGCGGCGCCCGATGTCGAGTTGGAGTGTTTCGTACATGGGGCGATATGTGTGGGGTACAGCGGCCGCTGTTTCCTGTCGCGGTCGATGTCCGCGCGCAGCGGCAACCGCGGCGAGTGCTCGCAGCCGTGCCGCCTGCCCTATGACCTGACCGACGCTGCGGGCCGGACCGTAATCGCGGGCAGGCATCTGTTGTCGGTGCGCGACATGGACCTCTCGCGGCGGCTGGAGGAGCTGATGGATGCGGGCGTCACGTCGTTCAAGATCGAGGGGCGCCTGAAGGATGTGCGGTACATAAAGAATGTGGTCTCGTACTACCGCGACCGTCTGGACGAAATACTGTCGCGCCGTTGGAATGATTACGCGCGTTCGTCTTACGGCCGTTCGGAGCGGGAGTTCGCGCCCGATCCCTCGAAGAGCTTTACACGCGGGGCGACGGAGTACATGTTCGACGGCAAGTGCCGCGGCGTGGCGTCGTTCGACACGCCGAAGGCTGTGGGCGAGTATGTGGGCCGTGTCACGGGGCTTGTGCGCGGGGGTTTCCGTATGGAGGGGGCGGCGGAGCTGGCCGCGGGCGACGGCATCTGCGCCGTCTCGGCGGCGGGAGCCGCGGGCTCGAACGTGAACCGTGTCGACGGGGCCATCGTGGAGCCGAACCGTATGGCGGGGATCACGGTCGGGGCGGAGATATACCGCAACTACGACCACCGTTTCGCGCAGGCGGTGGACCGCAGCCGCACGCGCCGTACGATAGGCGTACGGGCCCGTGTGGCGGTGTCGGCCGCGGGTGTGGAGCTGTGCCTGACCGACGAGGAGGGTGTCGGGGTGCGTGTGCGGCACCCCGGGTCGCTGCCGGCGGCGACGGGATCGGTTGATATGGCGGAGACGGTGCGGCGTGTGATGCGCAAGTGCGGGGGTACGATATTCCGTATGGACGAGGTGCATGTCGACGGCGCACGAATCTTCGCTCCGGCGTCGCTGCTGGCGGAGGTGCGGCGCGAGGGCCTCGATGCTTTGTTGCAGGCGCGCATGTCGCGGCCGCGGCAGCATATGGTTGTTGCGGACGACGGTGCGGCGCGCTATCCTCGGGAACGTGTCAGCCGCTATGAGAACGTTACAAACCGTATGGCGGCGGAGTTCTACCGCCGGCACGGCGCCGTAGAGATAGAGCCGGCGCTGGAGTGTGCCGACACGACGGCGGGGGAGCGCGTCATGGCGTCGAGCTACTGCATCCGCCGCGAGATAGGCGAGTGCCTGCGCGAGAGGCCCACGCTGCGGGGCGACCTCTACCTGCGGCACGGGGCGTCGCGTTACCGCCTGCAGTTCGATTGCGAGCGGTGCGTCATGTCGCTTGTGGATTGCGGCGCGGCGCGTAAAAGATGATATTGCAAGAATAAGATATGGATATTCTGACACCCGATTTTGCCGCATACGAACTGCTCGATTCTGGCGGCTCGGAGAAACTCGAACGTTTCGGCCGTTATGTGCTGCGGCGTCCCGAACCGCAGGCCGTATGGGGTAAGTCGCTCGGCGAGGCTGAGTGGGAGCGCCTTGCCGACGGGACCTTCACGCGCCTCTCGGGCGCGGGCGGCGACGAGCGCGGCCGCTGGTCGTTCCGCGACGCCCGCATGGCGCAGGGATGGCCGATAGAGTACAGCCGCGGCGGGCTGCATCTGCGCCTGCGCCTTGTGCCCACGTCGTTCAAGCATGTGGGGCTCTTCCCCGAACAGGCGGCAAACTGGGATTACATATACGACCGCACGGCGCGCATCACGGCGCGCGGTACGGCGGCCGAGGTGCTGAACCTCTTTGCCTATACGGGCGGGGCGTCGCTGGCGGCGTGTGCCGCGGGGGCGCGCGTGACGCATGTCGACTCGGTGCGGCAGGTGGTGTCGTGGGCCCGCGGGAACATGGAGGCGAGCGGCCTGAAGGATATACGCTGGGTTGTGGAGGACGCATTGAAATATGTGCGCCGCGAGGTGCGCCGCGGCCGCCGCTACGACGGCATAATACTTGACCCTCCGGCCTACGGGCGCGGCGCTGCGGGTGAGAAGTGGGTGCTCGAGGAGAATATCCGCGAGATGCTGGAGTGCTGCTCGGCGCTGCTCGACAGCCGCGGGTTCGTGGTGCTGAACCTCTACTCTATGGGTTTGTCGCCCGTGGTGGCGCACACGGCCCTGACGCAATGCTTCGGCGCGGGGGAGTACGAGTACGGCGAGCTGTGCTTCGCCGACGCGGCGGGCAAGCGGCTTCCCCTTGGGACTTTCTGCCGCATGCAGCGGTAACGCACGTTATAAATCACGCATGAGATGAACAGATATTTGGAACTTTTCTGGTCATTCTTCAAGATCGGACTATTCACTTTCGGGGGCGGCTATGCCATGATCCCCATCATCCAGAACGAGGTGATACGCAACCGCGGCTGGATCGAGGAGCGCGATTTCCTCGACCTGCTGACGCTGGCGCAGTCGGCCCCCGGGCCCATATCGCTCAATACGTCGGTATTCGTGGGGTACAAGCTCTACGGCTACCGCGGTGCCGTCACGGCATTGGCGGGGGTTGTGCTGCCGGCATTCACGGTGATACTCCTTGTGGCGGTGTTCTTCGCCTCGATACGCCATAACGCCGTCGTCGACGCGGCGTTCAAGGGCATGCGCCCCGCCGTGGTGGCGCTGATAATAGCCCCCATTGCCGGCTTCGTCAAGGGCATGCATTGGACACTGATGGGAGTGGCGGCGGCCGTAGCCGTCGTGGTGTGGTATTTCGGCATCTCGCCCGTCTGCCTGCTCGTGGCGGGGGCCGCGGCGGGGGCCCTGTGGGCGGCCCTGCGCAGAAAGGAGGTGCGCCGATGATCTACCTGCAACTGTTTTACAGCTATCTGAAGATCGGGTTCTTCGGCTTCGGCGGCGGCTATGCCATGCTCTCGCTCATACAGAACGAGGTGGTGGTGCAGAACGCATGGATGACGAATGCCGAGTTCGCCGACATAGTGGCCGTGTCGCAGATGACGCCCGGCCCCATAGCCATCAACTCGGCCACCTATGTCGGGTATACGGTCGCGGGATTCTGGGGTGCCGTGGTGGCGACGGTGTCGGTATGCCTGCCGGCGCTGACACTAATGATCCTCATTACGCGCTTCTTCCTCTCGCTGCGGCGCAACCGTTATGTGAAGGGCATAATCGCAGGCATGCGCCCCGTCGTTATAGGCATGATCGGGTCGGCGGCGCTGCTGCTCATATTCCCTTCGTCGGAGGACGGCCACAGCTTCATCGACGCATGGAGCTGGGTGCTCTTCGCCGCGGTTATGGTCGGCTCGGTGCGCAAGGTCAACCCGATACTTCTTATCGTGCTCTCGGCCGTGGCCGGCATAGCAATCTACTACGTCCCGACGCTATTCGTCGTATAGCAGGTATTTCCGGCGCTGCTCGCGGAACCGCTCCACGTCCGGCTGCCATACGGCGCGTATCTCGTCGGCCGTGCGTCCCTCGATTATCATGCGGCGCACGTAATCCACACCCACAAGCTTTTCGAACATGGGGGTGAAGAACTTTTCGCCCAGCCCGAGGTTCCCGTATGCGTCGATGACGTAGCTCAGGTCGAAGCCGCGGGCTATGATCTCTTCGTCGTCCAAGCCGCGCAGGTCACGGCCGCGGCAGGTTTGGTCCTTGAGCGGCGGGTTCTTCGCACCGGCTACCGAGCGGGGCGTGAAGGTGAAGTCGCTGCCGCGGTAATCGGGATGGCCGTAGCACTCGAAGGGATGTTCGGTGCCGCGCCCCAGCGAGCAGACCGTGCCCTCGAAGGGACATATCGCCGGATAGAGATATATCGAGTGCTGTGTCGGGAGGTTTGGCGAGGGCGCTATGGGCAGCGTGTATCGCGTGCGGTGGGTATATCCCTCGCACGGCACAACCTCCAGATCACACTGCTTGCACCAGCCCTCGCCGCGCGCCATGAGGGCGATCTCGGCCATCGTAAGGCCGTGCACGACGGGTATCGGGAGTGCGCCCACGCCCGACTTGTATTTCATGTCGAGGATCGGGCCGTCGACATACATGCCGTTGGGGTTGGGGCGGTCGAGGACGATCACCTTGCGGCCGGCATCGGCGCAGGCGTCCATCATGCGCAGCATCGTGATGTAGTATGTGTAGAAGCGCAGCCCCACGTCCTGCATGTCCACGAGCAGCACGTCGAAGGCCTGCATCGTCTGCTCGGAGGGGCGTTGCGAGCCGCCGTCGTAGAGCGACCAGATGGGTATGCCGGTCTTCTCGTCGACCGAACTCGAGACATGCTCGCCGGCGTCGGCACCGCCGCGGAAACCGTGTTCGGGAGAAAATATCCCCGCCACGTCGATCCCCTCGTCGCAGAGCATGTCGACCAGATGGCGGTCGCCCGCCATGGCCGTGTGGTTGGCCAGCACGGCCACGCGGCGGCCCTCGATCTTGGGAAGGTATATCTCAGTGCGTTCGGCACCCACCTTGACAGGTGTCTGTGCCGCCTCTTTTGCCGGACCGGTTCCTTTGGCCTGTACGGCACATGTTGCCGCGGCGAGCCACAGCATCGTGAAAAATATCGTTCGTCTCATCTTTCGCGGGATGTTTGTATGCGAAGATACTCTTTCTTCGGCGTAAAAACAATCGGCAGGCGGATTTTTTGTCCGTCTGCCGATGACGTGTTCCCGAGAGCGTTTAAGAGAGGTGCCCGTTGGTGCGTATCTCGGCGTGCGAGTGGCCGGTGCCGCGTGCGAGCAGCAGGGTGAAGAGGGCGCAGACGGCTATCACTGCCGCCGTCGAGACGGCCATGTCTCCCATTCCCACCAGCGGCGAGCATATGCCGCCCACGAGGAACGAGAGGAACCCGAGTGCGGCGGATGCGCTGCCCGAGTATTCGCGCAGGGGTTCGAGGGCGAGGGCTGTAGAGGTGGGCATTATGGTGCCGAGCATGACCAGAAGTACGAAGAACGACGCCTCGAGAAGCCATACCGAGCCGCCCTGCGTCAGTACGATGGCCGTAGCCAAGGCTATGACGAAGAAGCCGCGTGTACCTATGGCCAGCCCCCGTTCGCTCGAGCGGCTGCGCAGGACCAGAAGGCTGCCGGCCATGATGCCGAAGGCGTTGAGCCCGAAACAGAGGCTGTATGCCACGGGTGAGAGCCCGTATTGCTGTTGGAATATGAATGGCGAGGCCGATATGTAGCTGAACATGACGCCCATGGCCATGGCCTGCACGCCCATGTAACGCACGCTGCGGCGGTTGCGCAGCACGGGGGCGTAACCCTTGAACGAGGCGGCGACGCTGCGGCTGCGTTGTGCGAGCGACTCGCGGAAAGCGAGCGTCATCACCAGCAGCACGATGCCTATGCCGAGCAGTACGGCGAAGATGCCTTTCCAGTCGGTGACGGCGAGCAGCAGCCCGCCGATGACGGGTGCGGCGACGGGGACGATGCCCTGCACGCTGCCCAGAACCGAGAAGAAGCGCGCCAGCTCGCGCCCTGCGTATAGGTCTGTGGCTATCGAGCGCGAAATTACCACGCCGCCGGCGCCGGCGAGACCCTGTACGAAGCGGTAGAGGAGGAAGCGGCCGATCGAGTCGGTCATGATGCATCCGGCCGTGGCGGCAACGAAGGCCGCGAGCGACACGAGCAGCGGCAGGCGCCGTCCGTAGCGGTCCGACAGGGGCCCCACGATGAGCTGTCCCGTACCGAGGCCGATCATGCCCACCGTAAGCGACAATTGTATCATCGAGGCGGGGGTGCCGAAGTAGTCGCTCAGGGCGGGCAGCGCCGGCAGGTAGAAGTCGGTGACGAAGGGGCCGAAGGCGGCGATCATGCCCACGAAGGTGAGAGTAAAGATATACGAATTGCGTTTCATGAAAATTCCTTTTTTTGACGTGCAAAGGTACTCAATTTTACCGGTGCGGAGTACCTCGTGTTCAAAATTCCGGCATGCACAATGCGGAAGTTTGCATGGTATATACGTCTTATTCTGCCGTCTGCGCTCCCTGCCTGTGAAAAATGTGCCGCGGGGATAGCTCCCTGCGGCACATTTTTCAAATATGCATGTTTATGCATCGGCGGTACTCTCGCCCTCCCCCTCCTCCGGATGGGTCATTCGCCCCCGAACTGCATGAGGTACTCCTTGATGAAGGCGTCGATGTCGCCGTCCATGACGGCTTCGACGTTCGAGGTCTGGTATCCCGTGCGGTGGTCCTTTACGCGGCGGTCGTCGAAGACGTAGGAGCGGATCTGCGAGCCCCACTCGATGCGTTTCTTCGTCGCCTCGAGGGCCTGCTGCGTGGCGCGCCGCTTCTCCATCTCGCGCTGGTAGAGCTTCGAGCGCAGGATGCGCATGGCATTCTCGCGGTTCATGAGCTGCGAGCGCGTCTCCATGTTCTCGATGAGGAACTCCACCGGCTCGCCCGTGTCGGGGTCTTTGCCGTGGTAGCGCAGGCGCACGGCCGTCTCCACCTTGTTGACGTTCTGGCCGCCGGCGCCGCTCGAACGGTAGGTGTCCCACTCGCAGTCGGCGGGGTTGATTTTGATCTCGATGGTGTCGTCCACGGCCGGCGATACGAATACCGACGCGAAGGTGGTCTGGCGCTTGTTGTTGGCGTTGAAGGGCGACAGGCGCACCATGCGGTGCACGCCGTTCTCGCTCTTGAGGTAGCCGTAGGCGTAGTCGCCCTCGATTTCGAGCGTGCATGACTTTACGCCCACCTCGTCGCCCGCCTGATAGTCCATCATGCGGTACTTGTAGCCGTGGGCGTCGCACCAGCGGGTGTACATGCGCAGCAGCATCGACGCCCAGTCGAGCGCCTCGGTGCCGCCCGCGCCGGCGTTGATGTCCATGATGGCCCCCATCTTGTCCTCCTCGCCGCGCAGCATGTTGCGCAGCTCGAGCTTCTCGATGATCTCCATCGTATGGGCGTAGTGGGCGTCCATCTCGGCCTCGGTCGTAAGGCCCGCCTCGACGAACTCCGGCATCAGCTGCAGGTCCTCCACGGCCTTCGCCACGGCGTCATAGTCATCCACCCAGCTCTTTATCGACGCCACCTTGCGCAACTGCTTCTGCGCTGCCTCGGCGTCGTTCCAAAAGTCGGGGTCCTGTGTCTTCTCCTCCTCGTTCTGGAGGTCTATTTTACGCTGGGCGATGTCAAAGACACCTCCCCAACGAATCCTGTCGTCTTATAGCCTCTTTAATCTGTTCTTCGTTAATCATGACTTGTGTATTGATGTGTTTTCAACTCTCTTTGTTCTCGGTTCCCGCAGCATTGCTATTTACGGCTTCGCTATTCACGTCCCCGGGTTCCGCGGCCTCCTTTTTCGCGGCGGCCTTTTCCGCCCGCTCCCTTTTGAGTTCGTGGCGGCGCCTGCGGCGCTCCTTGCGGAAGGCCGAAGCCTCGATACCGCCGCCGAGGATCACCCCGAAGAGGATTCCTGCCGCGGGGTTTTCGAGTGCGGCGCCGAATACCAGACATACGAGCAGTCCCAACGCCACACCGCGGCCCTGCCCCGGGTAGCGTATCCACTGGAACTTCTTCTTTGTCTCTGTCATCTCGGTATGCGATTGTCGGGGGGCTTGTCCGCCGCCCGCCGTGTTATTCTATCTCCCAGTCGACACCGTCCTTGCGGTCCTTGACGCGGATGCCGATCTCGGTCAGACGGTCGCGTATGGCGTCCGACGCGGCCCAGTCCTTGGCGGCCTTGGCCTTCTGCCGTATGTCGAGCAGCGTGTCGACAAGCTGCGGCACCATGTCGCTGCCCGAAGCCCCTGCGGCCTTCTCGTCGCGCAGGCCGAGGATGTCGAAGGCGTAGCGGCTGACCGTGGCGCGCAGGCGCTGGAGATCCTCCGCCGTGATGCTCTGCTGGCCTTCGGCTATCTGGTTTATCGTGCGCACCCAGTCGAAGAGCGCCGAGATCACCATCGGCGAGTTGAGGTCGTCGTCCATGGCGGCGCGGCAGCGCTCTTCGAGGTCCGTCACGTCCACCGTAGAGGAGGCCGAGGGCTTCAGCTTGCCCAGCGTCTCGATGCCCTTCATCAGGCGGTCGAGACCCTTTTCGGCGGCCTGCAGCGCCTCGTTCGAGAAGTCGAGCGTCGAGCGGTAGTGAGCCTGCAGTACGAAGAAACGTATCGTCATGGGCGAGTAGGCGCGCTCCAGCAGGCGGTGCGTGCCGGTGAAGAGCTCCTCGAGGGTGATGAAGTTGCCCAGCGACTTGCCCATCTTCTGCCCGTTGATGGTAATCATGTTGTTGTGTATCCAGTACCGTGCCGAGTCGTGGCCGAGGGCCGCGGTCGACTGTGCGATCTCGCACTCGTGGTGGGGGAACATGAGGTCCATGCCGCCGCCGTGTATGTCGAACGTCTCGCCCAGATATTTGGTGCTCATGGCCGAGCACTCCATGTGCCAACCCGGGAAGCCGTCGCCCCACGGCGAGGGCCACCGCATGATATGTTCGGGCGAGGCCTTCTTCCAGAGGGCGAAGTCGACCGAGCGGTGCTTGTCCTCCTGCCCGTCGAGCGAACGGGTGTTCTCGATGATGTCGTCGAGGTTGCGGCCCGAGAGACGCCCGTAGTGGTATTCGCGGTTGTATTTCTCGACGTCGAAATAGACCGAGCCGTTCGAGACGTAGGCGTAGCCCGCGTCGAGGATGCGCTTGACGAACTCGATCTGCTCGATGATGTGGCCCGAGGCGCACGGCTCGATCGAGGGCGAGAGTACGTTCAGGGCCTCCATGGCGTGGCGGTAGCGCTCGGTGTAGTAGTGTGCCACCTCCATCGGTTCGAGCTGCTTGAGGCGCGCCTTCTTGGCGATCTTGTCCTCGCCCTCGTCGGCGTCGTGCTCGAGGTGGCCGACGTCGGTTATGTTGCGCACGTAACGCACCTTGTATCCCGAGGCCTTGAGGTAGCGGAACAGCAGGTCGAATGTCACGGCCGGACGGGCGTGTCCCAGATGGGGGTCGCCGTAGACCGTGGGACCGCAGACGTACATCCCGACGTGCTCGGGGTTGATGGGCTCGAACGTCTCCTTGCGGCGCGTGAGCGTATTGTACAGAATGAGTTTGCTCTCCATAATTCTTGCGTGTTTCGGTGTGCGGCCGTCGCTGCGGCAGGGTGTCATGTCTGCGCGGGTCGGGCTGTACCCTGCAAAAATAGCGATTTTTCGCATACGAACGTCTCCCGCGTGCGGCTATTTTGCGGCCGCAGGCGGAAAGAGCCCCGAAACGGGGCTCTTGCGCGTATCGTAAGGCGGCGTATATTGCCGCGCGGGCGTCATTCCGCGCCGCAGTAGCGTGCGACCGTCCGCTCGATCTGCGCGGCCGAGGGGTCGCGCGCGAGGATCTCGCCCGTGGCGGGGTCGATGAGTACCAGCAGGCCGCCGCCGTCGCCCGCGTTGTAGCTCTGCCATAGCGATATGCGGTCGTCGAGCTCCACAAGCACGGGCCACTCGTATCCGTCTTTGGCGACGGCGGCGTCGAGGTCGTCGGTGTTGTCGAACTCGCGGGCGACGCTTACTACGGTGAAACCTCGGTCGCGGTAACGCTCATAGATCGGTTTGTTGCGTATGGCCGCGCGGCGGCAGGGGCCGCACCACGAGGCCCACAGGTCGAGCAGCACGATGCGGCTGCCCTCGATCATCTCCGAGAAGCGGTGCATTGTCCCCTCGCGGTCGGGAGCCTCGAAATCGACATAGCGGCCTCCGACCTCGGTGCTCAGGGCGCGGATATATTCTGCGAGGCGCTGCCCGAGCGGGCGGTCGGCGAAACGCTCGGCATAGATGCCTGCCACACGCATTATGTCGTCGCGGTTATCCCATCTGTCGATGGTCTGGACGAGCGTTATGACCCATGGCAGATAACCCTGCCGAACATTGCTCTCGGCGTGTTGCAGCGTGGCCTCTGCGGCCTCTCGGGTCTTCGTCTTGTATTCGCTCATCAGGGCGTAGAATTCGGGCGAGTAACGCTCCTCGTCGGTGAAACCATTGAGCGCCTTGAGAAGTGAATCCCTGCTGTCGGGATTGGACTCGGCCCTGAAGAGGGCCAGAGTCTCGCGGGCGCGGTCACTCATGTAGGCATCCCCGGGCATATCATAGTATGCGTCGAGTTTCGGGCCGTAGATGTCGCTCACGTCGCGTGACGGTTTGGCGATGGCATCCTTTTCGGCATTCATGCGTCCGCCTTTGATGGCGGTGGGAGCCTCCGCTCCCCATTCTATGCGTACCTTGCCCTTCTCGGCGAAGAATTCGCACTGGTACCACGCCGAGACGGCAAATTCGTTCCACGGGATGAGGACGTAGAGGTCGTCGTCGGCGGGGATGTCGAACCCGAAACGGCCGTCGGTGACGGGTATGGCACGCGATTTAGACACCATGTCCCGTGCGTTGCCGTCGTAGTCGGTCCAGCGGCACAACATCAGCAGGGTGGTTGCGGGGCGGTCGTGCAGTGTGCCCTCGACGCGGCATACGGGCCCCTTGCGGAGCGAGTCGGGCGGCGTGAGGAATATCCCCTCCACGTTGAACGAGGCGCTCACGTCGGCCGTAAGGTCTATCTGCCGGTCGGCGGGGTCGAGAGGTTCGAAGCGCATGGTGAAACGCTTTATTCCCGTGCTGTCGTGCGTGTAGCGGTGGCGGACGGTCAGGTCGTCCGAGCCGAGGTAGCGGTAGCGGCGGCCGCTCTGACGGCCCGTGAGGCAGGGCTCGCCGCTCTGCCTGTCTCTTTCGATCATGAACCAGTTGTCGACATAGCCTATGACGGCAATGTCAATGACGGTGGCCGTGTCGAGGGTCTCGATGCGCAGTACGCGGAGCATTTCAGCCTGCTCGCAATACGGGTTTTCGATCGTTCGGCTGCGGCCGCATGATATGGCCGCGAAGAGGATCAGCGCGGCGGCAATAGCGCGGAGAAGGGTGAATTTGGGCTTGCTTTCCATATGGTTCATTGTTGCGTTGGCGTTTGGTCTTTATCTATGAGGTTGTTTACGCGGTTGCAGCGCCCCGATGGCGACGGTGCCACGGTCGGTACGCGGATTGCCTGCAAAATCTTTCTCTCCGTTGAGACCTCCGTCAAGGAGGATGCCCTCGGCGGCGGCTTCGCCTGCGGGGGTGAAGTCGGAATCAAGCTGCGGTTCGGAGCCGAAGACAGGGCGGGCGATATATACCGCATCGGCGTCGCCGCCCGAGGCCTCGCGCCATGCCTCCAGAGAGCGCAGGGATTCGCCGTCGCGCTGCTGCCAGAGCCACCCTGCGGGCCCGCTGTAGAGGTTGCGCTCGAAGCGGTTGCTGCTGCCCGTGGCGGTGTATTTGTGTACGAAGAGATCGTCGGCAGAGGATGTGCAGACGATGTTGTTGGCTACGGTGTTGTCGCGGCAGTTCTCCGTGAGGCGCAGTTCGCCCTCCGTCTCGCCGAAGGCGCCGCGTACAAGGTTGTTGTCGGCGAGCGTGTTGTTGACGATGGCGCAGCGCTCGGTGCCGCCGCCCGTGTAGTCGAGGTAGCCGCCCATGTAGATGCCCGTGCGGCGGCAGGCGGTGACGATGTTGTTGCGCACGATGCAGCCGACGGTGGGGTAGGCGTCGGTCTCGCTCACGATGCCTATGCCGCGGTCGCAGCGGTGGATACGGTTGCGCTCGATGACGATGTCGCGCGCCCCGTCGGCATAGATCGCTATGGCGCCGCAGTTCCCTTTCAACTGTCCCAGCTCGTTGTCGATGTCGTAGATGGTGTTGCATCGGATGACGCCGTTGCGGGCGTAGTTGAGCTCGGGTTTGCGGTTGGCGGCATAGCCTCCCGCCGCGTCGATGGCGATGTTCGAGCAGCGGAATATCTCGTTGTTTTCGATGCGGAAGCCGTCGACATGTCCGTTTACGGTGACGGCCTCCGAGGTACCCGTGACGCAGTCGTGGATGCGGTTGTCCACGACGGCGATGCGCCCGACGGCCTGCTCCGTGTTGCCTATGACGAGTATGGCGTGGGCGCTGGGGTATGTGTAGCGCGGCGCCGTGTTGCGTATCGAATGGATGTGGTTGCCGCGCAGGGTGATGTCGGTGGAGCCGGCCTCGACGACGATGCCGTTGGCCTCGCGCCCCGCCTCCGAAGTCTGGAGCCCCGTTATCTCGAACCCTTCGACGGTGATGTGGCTGCGGCCGCGGATGAGGAGCATGTCGGTGCGCCCCTCGACGTCGAGGCCCTCGCCGCTGATGACAACGCGCTCGCCGCGGCATGCCATGAGGACGATACGGGCGTCGGCGCGTCCCGACGCGGGAAATGCCACCTGCTCGCGGTAGGTGCCGCCGCGTACGAATACCGTATCTCCGGCACCGGCCTGCTGCAGGGCGCGGGTAATGGTGCGGAAGGGGCGGCGCAGCGAGCCTTTGGCTGCGTCGTCGCCGTCTTCGGCGACGTAGTAGCGGTCGGGGCGGCCGGTTCGGGCCTGTAGCGCCGCTGCGCAGGATATGGTTGCTGCGGCAAGGGCGAATGACAGTATGGCGGTTAATTTCATTGTGTCGTTTTGTTCGAGTCTGCGGCCCGAAGCGTCTGTCGCGGGATGTGGGCGGCACTGGCCGTATATCGTTGCGGATGCATACGTTTAGACGCATTTGCGGCGAAAAGGTTACGCTGCGGCGGCCTTCCTGTATTTGGTTGCTGTCTCGGGCGCCGTGCATGCGGCACGGACAGGCGGGGCAAAGCACTCCTGAAAGAGGCGCCTTCAGCCCGCGGCCCTTTATCGCAAATGTACGAATATATTTGTAAAAAGGCCCCATGTCGGAAATAATGACGGGATTTTGGCGTTATTTTATTACCTTTGCCCGAAATATGCCGACAGGGCCGCACGGCGGCGGCATGCCGCAAGACCGTGTCGGATTTGGAGATAGATTTTTTACCGGAAAAAATATGGATTTCAAACGTTGGAACAGAATCGTGGGGTGGGCGGTCTTCGCCGTGGCCGCCGCGACCTATCTGCTTACGATGGAGCCCTCGTCGAGCCTGTGGGACTGCGCCGAGTTCATCGCCACATCATACAAACTCGAGGTGGGGCACCCGCCCGGAGCCCCGCTCTTCATGCTCATGGCCCGCATAGCCACCATGTTCGCACCCTCGACGCATTACGTGCCGCACATGGTCAACGCCATGAACTGTCTGGCCAGCGCATTCTGCATACTCTTCCTCTTCTGGTCGATCACGCATATCGCCCGCCGCATATACGGCGCCGGCGGCCGCGCGCTTACCGACAACGACAAGATCGCCATCCTCGGTGCGGGCGCCGTGGGCGCGCTGGCCTACACCTTCACCGACACCTTCTGGTTCTCGGCCGTCGAGGGCGAGGTATACTCCCTCTCGTCGATGTTCACGGCGCTGGTGCTGTGGCTCATGCTCAAGTGGGAGGAGCAGGCCGACCAGCCCCATTCGGCCCGCTGGATCGTGCTCATAGCCTACCTTATGGGCCTGTCGATAGGCGTGCATATCCTTAACCTGCTGACCATACCGGCGCTGGTGTTCATCTACTACTTCCGCAAGTACGACCGTATCACGCTGCGCGGCGTGGCCATCGCCACGCTCGTGTCGCTCGCCATACTCGGGTTCATAAACGGCATAATAATACCCTACACGGTATATGTCGGGGCGATGGTCGACGTCTTCTTCGTCAATACGCTCCACCTGCCCGTCAACTCGGGTATCGTGGTCTTCGCACTGGCGCTCTTCGCGGCGCTCTTCTACGGCGTCTACCGCACCCACCGCGCGGGCCGCAAGCTGTGGAACCTGCTGCTGCTCTCGACGACGATGATCCTCATCGGCTTCTCGTCGTACGCCACCATGACGATCCGCGCCGTGGCCAACCCGCCCATGAACAGCAACAACCCCAACAACCCCCATGCGCTGCTCTCGGTGCTCAACCGCGACCAGTACGGCAACCGCCCGCTGCTCTACGGCCCCTATTACTCGTCGCCCATAGACGACTACGTGCAGGAGACCACGTACTATTTCGACAAGGAGAGCGGCCGCTACCAGCGTGCCACCGAGCTGACGGGGTATACATATCCGTCGCAGTTCAAGCATATTTTCCCCCGCGTGTGGAACTCCATGAAGGGTGAGGCGGAATACAAGCCGTGGGCGGCATACCGCACCAAGACCGACGTCATGCGCGACGAGAACGGCGAGCCGATACGCGACGAGCAGGGCCGCGTGGTGACGGGTGAGGTGGTCGACTTCGGCCGTACGGTATACGACCCCCTGACGGGCGAGAGTTTCGTCGAGCCTACATTCGGCGAGAATCTCTACTACTTCTTCACCTACCAGCTCAACTACATGTACTGGCGCTATTTCCTGTGGAACTTCGTGGGGCGTCAGGACGACATACAGGCCGGCAAGGAGACCATCGCCCACGGCAACTGGCTCTCGGGCATCGACGCCGTGGACAAGATATACCTCGGGCCGCAGACGATGCTGCCGCGCGAGATGGCCGACAACCCCGCGCGTAACACCTATTTCTTCCTGCCCTTCCTGCTGGGCATTCTCGGTCTCATTTACCAGCTCAACCGCGACCAGCGCAACTTCACGGTGGTGATGTGGCTCTTCGTGATGATGGGTGTGGCGCTGGTGGTCTACTTCAACACCTGCCCCTCGGAGCCGCGCGAGCGAGACTACGTATATGCCGGTTCGTTCTACGCTTTCTCGATGTGGATAGGGTTGGGCGTGCTGGCCCTGCGCGACTTCTTGGCCTATGTCATGGGGCGCGACTCGCGTGCCGCGGCCGTCATGGCCACGGTGGTATGCCTCGGCGTGCCGGCGCTGCTTGCGGCGCAGAACTGGGACGACCATGACCGTTCGGGCCGTACCTTCGCCCGCGACATCGGTTGGAACTACCTGCAGTCGGTGCCCGAGAACGCCATCGTCATCAACTACGGCGACAACGATACCTTCCCCCTGTGGTTCAATCAGGAGGTTGACGGCGTGCGTACCGACGTGCGCGTCATGAACTCGAGCTATCTGGGCGGCGACTGGTATATCGACGAGATGCGCGTCCGCTCGAACGAGTCGGACCCTGTGCCGTTCTCGCTGCCGAGCAGCAAATATACCCGTGTGAACGATATGCTGCCCGTACGTGAGAAGGTGGACCGCGTGGTGGAGATCCGTGAACTGATGAATTTCATCGCCAGCGAGGAGGAGGGTACGAAACTCCAGCTCGTGGACGGATCGCTTATCGACTACGTGCCGGCAAGACGCATAGCCATCCCCGTGAACAAGGACAACGCCATCGCCGCGGGTATCGTCAAGGAGGAGGACCGCGATTTGATGGTCGACACGGTATACCTGAACATATCGGATCGCAAACGCTCGATCGACAAGAGCGAGATGATGCTTCTGGACCTGCTCGCGACGTTCGACTGGAGCCGCCCGATATGCTTTACGCAGGTCTACATACTGCAGGACTTCGGCCTGCTCGACTACCTGCAGTTTGACGGTTACTCGTACCGCCTTGTGCCGATCCTTACGCCCTACCGTTCGGCTTGGGACATCGGCCGCATCGACACCGAGGTGGCATACCCGCTGCTGAAGGAGACGATGCGCTACGGCAACCTGTCGGATCCCGACGTGCATGCCGACTACTTCGTTCAGTACAACCTGAGCGCGTCGCGCGCCCGCGAGGCCTTTGCCCGCGTGGCCCGCAAGCTGCTGCAGGAGAACCAGCCCGAGAAGGCGCGCGAGATGCTGGACCGCGGCCTCGAGGTACTGCCCTCGCTAAAGATACACTACACGGATGCCAACACTTATCCCTTCATCGAGTGTTACTACCTGCTGGAGGATTACGAGAAGGGCGATGCCCTGCTGAAGGATTACGCCGAGACGCTGAAGGAGTATATCGAGTACTACCTGCAGTTCGACGGGGCAAAGGCGGCCATTGTGTCGGACCTCATCACCGAGAAGCTCGACAGCCTCTACGAGTTGTACTATCTTGCGGCCTACGCCCGACGCGACGATCTGGTGCGGTATTTCAACGAGTATTTCCGCACGTTCGGCTATACCGAGGAAGAACTCATACAGCCCGGCACTGATTCGGGCGAGTTGATGGACGCCCCCGTGGTGGACATGAAATAGCGCGCGGCCGGCAGCGGCATGGAAGGCAGACGGGCCCGAATTGCATTCGGGCCCGTCTGCCTGTTCTTGGGGATGGTTGTTGTCACGGCCGTGTCTTCCTTCCCGATGCCGCATTGCGGGCGGCATTGCGGCGCAGGCGTTCGAGGCCGCTGCGTTTGAGGGGTGTCGTGCCGAAGCGTTCTGCGAACTCCCCGTCGCCCATCTCGGCCCACTGTGCGGCGCCGATGGCCGCAGGGTCGAAGAGCGGGTCGAATGCGGGGTTGGCATGCAGGGGAGCACGGCGGTTGTAGGGACAGCAGTTCTGGCATTCGTCGCAGCCGAAGATCCAGCCGTGCAGGTCGATGCCGCGGTCGGGCGCGGCCTCTATGGTGTGGCACGATATGCAGCGCGAGGCGTCCACCGTCATGGGCTCCGTTACGGCACCCGTGGGGCAGGCATCCATACAGCGGCGGCAGCCGCCGCACCCGCTGCCGGCGTACGGCGTATCGTATTCGTCGGCCTCGTCGCACAACACAAGTTCTCCCAGCAGTACGAACGACCCGAAGCGGGGCGTTATGAGCAGCGACTGCCGGCCGATCCACCCGAGACCCGCCTCGACGGCATACTGCTTTTCGAGCAGCGGCGCCGAGTCGACGAAGGCGCGTCCCGTGAGAGCGGGATGTTCGGCCTGCAGCGTACGCAGCATTTGCATCAGCATCTTGCGTATCGTTTTGTGGTAGTCGCGGCTGCAGGCATAGGAGGCGATGCGGGTACGGCACTCCGTACCGTAGCCCTCGCTGATGCCGGAGCGGTAGCTTACGGCACATACGATTACCGTGCGGGCCCCTTCGACCAGCCGCCGCGTGTCGAAGCGCAGGTCGAGGTGGTTGCGCATGTATGTGAGGGAGGCGTCGTATCCGCGCTCCAGCCAGCGGCGGAAGGCCGCTTCGTTGAGGTCGAAGCGGCGTGCGCGGGCTATGCCGCAGAGATCGAAACCCGCATCGCGGGCGAGGCTTTTTATGCGCTGCGACTCCAACATAGGCTATTTCGTCTCAAATATACCTATAATTTCATATTTTTTTTATACCTTAGGTGCGAATTTCACAAAGACAATTGCTTAATGAGGGCTTCCAATACACTTTATGAACTTCTTGAAAACAGCATAAAAGAGTATAGGGACAATGTCGCCTATTCGATGTTCGGAGGCGAGGATGTGACGTATGCCGAGGTGGGGCGGCGTGTGGCGATGGTACAGCAGATGCTCCTCGACGCTGGCCTCAACGCCGGCGACAAGGTGGCAATACTCAGCAGCAACATGCCCAATTGGGGTGTCTGCTACTTCGCCGTGGTCACGGCCGGCATGGTTGCGGTGCCTATACTGCCCGATTTTACGGAGAAGGAACTCGACATGCTCATAAGCCACTCCGAGGCCAAGGCGCTCTTCGTGTCGGACAAACTCTTCACCAAACTGTCGAAGGAGACGGTGGCGATGCTCGACATAGTCATCCGTACGAAAAACCTCGGCATCATATCGCAGCGTACGACGGGCAAGGGCGTACGCCGTGTGCCGCAGCCCGACGATCTGGCTGTCATAATATATACCTCGGGCACCATGTCGCGCCCCAAGGGAGTGATGCTCACGCACTACAATCTGGCGTCGAACGTCAACATGATGTACGGGCTGTTCCCTATCGACGAGCATGACTCGATGCTCTCGGTGCTGCCGTTGTCGCATACGTACGAGTGTACGGTGGGCATGCTCTATCCCTTTGCGGCGGGAGGCCGGGTCACGTATCTCGAGAAGCCCCCTACGGCGTCGATACTGATGCCGGCGCTGCGGGCGGTGCGCCCCACGTGCTTCCTGATCGTGCCGCTCATAATAGAGAAGATATACCGCAGCCAGATATACGCAAAGTTCTCATCCAACGCCTTTTTGCGCAAGGTCTACGGCAACGACTTCCTGCGCCGCCAGATACACAGGCTTGCGGGCCGGCGCCTGATGAAGGTCTTCGGCGGGCGCCTGCGTTTCCTCGGCATCGGTGGCGCGAAGCTCAATACGCAGGTGGAGCAGTTCCTCGTCGAGTCTCGTTTGCCGTATGCCATAGGTTACGGCCTCACGGAGACGGCACCCATGGTGGCCGGAGCCGTGCCGGCGATGCCGCGCAAGGTCGGTTCTACGGGGCGGGCGATGGACGGGCTTCAGGTGCGGCTGGACAATGTCAACCCCGAGACGCATCAGGGAGAGATCGTCATAAACTCACCGTCTATGATGCGGGGCTACTATAAGAACGAGGCCGCAACAGCCGAGGCTTTCACCGCCGACGGCTGGTTCCGTACGGGCGATCTGGGATATATCGACGGGGATGGTATCATCTATATCAAGGGCCGTCTGAAGAACATGATCGTAGGCCCGAGCGGCGAGAACATATATCCCGAGGAGATCGAGTCTGTACTCAATTCCAATGCCTATGTTTCGGAGTCGATAGTGACGCAGCAGGACGGTCATCTTGTGGCGCTGGTGCACTTCGACAAGGATGCCATCGAGAAGCTCAAGGGCGAATTGATGGAGAAGTGGGAGATCACGCGCGACGACTGGCACCGCAAGGTGGGCGAGTGGAACGCGAAGAAGGAGGAGATCAAGCAGGAGATCATGCGTTATGTCAACTCGAAGGTCAACAAGTTCTCGCGCATCACCGAGGTGGTGGAGGAGGATGCGGGATTCGAGAAGACCCCCACGCAGAAGATACGCCGTTTCAAGTACAACGGGAATGCCTCCAACAGCGGGGATACAGCGGCGCCGGAGGCGCAGCACGACGGGCCTGACGGCAGTGCGGTGCCGGAGCCTGCCCCGGACCATGCCGCCGCGACCGGGGATTCCGCCGCGCCGGAGAAGGCGGAATGACGCGCGGCAGAGGGTATCGAGGCGTATTCCGTATAATGGGAGAGAGGGGAGGGTTCCATCATGGAGCCCTCCCCTCTGGGTTGTGCGCGCCAAGCACCGCGGCGGCGCGTTATTTGGCATCGAACGTGGCGCCGATCTTTATTCCCGGGTATTTGTCCACGACGGCCTTTATTATGAGCAGCGAGGAGTTGTCCTTGAGCTCGGGGGCCATTTGCAGCAACGACGCTATCGAGGTGTCGGCGTCGAAGAGTACGGTGAGCACTCCGTCTCGGGCCGTAGCCGTGGCGGGAAATGCCGCCGAGGTGCCGTTGCGGGTTACGGTAAACGAGACATACCCCGTAGCGGGGTCGTACATATAAGGTACCGAGGCTTTGTTTTCGCCGTTGGTCATGGCGGCGGTGCCGTCGCCGAGGAATATGACCGAGTCGCTGCCGGCATTCAGGCCCATCGCCTTCGCTATGTCGGGCATCTGTGTGCGGAGGGTGGCGATGGCTACCGTCGCCATCGAGCTGTTGCCCGAGTATACTATCTGCGGTGCGGAGTATACCCATGTCGAGGCCGTGAGTTGTTCCGCCGTGAGCAGTTCGCCCGCGGCGTGGGCGTCGGCCTTGGCGGCCTTGGCGTTGGCGAAGAGGTTGAGCAGCCCCTGCAGCCCTTGTGCGCAGGCGTTCTCCGCCGCAGTGGCGGCGGCAAATACGAGCAGGAGCGATATGACTATCCGTTTCATGATTTTTACTGTTATTGTTGCGGTGCGAATTCGAACCCTACCATCATTCCGTCGAAGTTCTCCAGCAGCGATGCCGCTGCCTGCAGGGAGTCGGTCATGCTGCCCAGAAACCTTATCACGTCGAGCAGTTTGTCGGCCGCGAAGAGTATCTGCAGGTTGCTGCCGTTCATATATGCCGAGGCGTTTACGCCGCCGAGGCCGGGCATCTTTGCCGTGAGGCTCTCGCCGGAGCCGAAGGTGAAGGTGACCGTATTGGAGGCGCCGTCCATAGTGTAGCGGCCGTGTAATGTCCTGCCGCCTACGGTCGCGGTGAAGGTGCCGTCGTCGTTGAAAGCGAATGTGCAGGCCCCGCGCGGATACCTGCCATCTCGTAATATTTCGAAATCTTCTCTTCGGCCGCGGTGACGGCGGCTGCCGCGGCTATCTCCGAGAGGGCGTTGTCGGAGGTGAGCCGCAGGCCGGGTTTGGCGTAGCTCCATGTGCCGACGATACGTTGTGCTGTGAAGGCCCCGCCGGTAGCTTTGTCGACGGCGGCCGTGGCCGCGCCCTTCAGCATGTCGAGCAGGTTGTTCTGCGCCGCGGCCGCGACGGGCGGGAGCATGAACAGGAGTAGAATGATAATTCGTTTCATGGCAATGCTTTTCTCTCAATTTCTTACACACGGTTAAAGTACCTCCCGCATACGTCTCGCAGTATCTGCACTGCGCGGTGCGGGGTTATTGCAGGGTGTCGCACTCGCGCAGCCACTCTGCGGCCGAGGCGTCGGAGGGCATGCGCCAGTCTCCGCGGGGCGAGAGCGAGACGCTGCCCACCTTGGGGCCGTCGGGCAGGGCCGAGCGCTTGAACTGCTGGGCGAAGAAGCGGCGGAAGAACACGCGAAGCCACTTGATCACGGTGGCGCGGTCATATCTCCCGTCGAAGGCGTGCATGGCGAGGAAG
The DNA here is from genome assembly GCA_949296635.1 of uncultured Alistipes sp. Classification (GTDB taxonomy): domain Bacteria; phylum Bacteroidota; class Bacteroidia; order Bacteroidales; family Rikenellaceae; genus Alistipes. Next base: position 23,198 of record CASFQF010000001.1, read on the forward strand.
AGTATCTTCGCGGGGCCGAAACCCTGACGTACGAAGTTGTAGAGGAAGAAGTCGTGCAGCTCGTATGGGCCGACTATGTCTTCGGTCTTCTGCGCTATGTCGCCGCTCTCGTCCGCGGGCAGCAGTTCGGGGCTTACGGGGGTTGCGGCCACATCCTCCAGCGCGCGGCGCATGGCGCCGTTCTGCTCGACAGAGGCGGCCCACTCGACCATATGCCGTACCAGCGTCTTGGGCACCGAGCAGTTGACGCCGTACATCGACATGTGGTCGCCGTTGTATGTGGCCCAGCCGAGGGCCAGCTCGCTCAGGTCGCCCGTGCCGATGACGATGCCGCCGTGCATGTTGGCCACGTCCATCAATATCTGGGTACGTTCGCGAGCCTGTGCGTTCTCGTATGTCACCGAGCGGTCCTCCTCCGCGAGACCTATGTCGGCGAAGTGGCGGCGGCACGCCTCGGCGATGGATATTTCGCGCAGCGAGGCGCCCGACTCCTCGACCAGCGTGACGGCATTGCGGTAAGTGCGGCCCGTGGTGCCGAAGCCCGGCATGGTGACACCTATGACACCCTTGCGGTCGAGCCCGAGGAGGTCGAAGGCGCGCAGCGTCACGAGCAGCGCCAGCGCCGAGTCGAGACCGCCAGATATGCCCACCACGGCACAGCGGCAGCCCGTATGTGCGAGCCGCTTGGCCAGACCGACGCTCTGTATCGAAAAGATCTCTTCACAGCGGTTGTGGCGGTCGCCGCGCTCGTGCGGCACGAACGGCATGGGGTCGATGCGGCGTTCGAACACGCCGCCCGCGGTGGCTGGGAGGGCTGCGGCAGCGGTGCGCAGCGGCATTGCGGAGGCATAGTCGGCGTAGGTATTGCGGCGCAGGCGTTCGCTCCGCAGGAACTCGATGTCTATGTCGGCCGTGACGAGCTGCTCGCCCGCAGAGAATCGTTCGCCCGCGGCGAGCATGGCGCCGTTTTCGGCGATGAGGCCGTTGCCGGCGAAAACGAGGTCTGTCGATGACTCGCCGAAGCCCGACGATGCGTATACGTAGGCTGCGACGGTGCGTGCCGACTGCTGGCGCACGAGCGAGACGAGGTATTCGTGCTTGCCTATGGTCTCGGGCGAGGCCGACATGTTGAATATCACCTCGGCGCCGGCCGTGGCCGTGTGCGACGACGGCGGTACGGGCACCCATAGGTCCTCGCATATCTCCACGCCGCAGCGTGCGCCGTCGATGTCGAACGTGATGTCGGTGCCGAAGGGTACGTCGCGCCCGCCGAGGGTGATGCTCCCGTCCCTGACTGCGGCGCCCGAGGCGAACCAGCGACCCTCGTAGAACTCCGCATAGTTGGGTATGTAGCTCTTGGGCACCGCGCCGAGACAGTTGCCGCAGGCGACGACAACGGCGCAGTTATATATGGCGTTGCCATGGCGCAGGGGCATCCCGACGATGGCGGCGAGGGGTATCTCGCGCGATGCCGCGATGATGGTGTCGAGCGCCTCCTGCGCGGCGTCGAGCAGTTTGGGCTGCAGGAAAAGGTCGCCGCAGGTGTACGCCGTGACGCACAACTCGGGAAAGACCACGGCGCGTACGCCGCGTTCGGCCGCGAGCCGCATCATGGCGATGATGTGTTCGGCGTTGGCGCGGCAGTCCGCCACCTTGACGGCGGGCACCGCCGCCGCTGCCTTGATATATCCGTATCTGTCCATATCTTTCGTCTTGATCAATCCTTCACGTATGCCTTGGCTATGCGCAGCACGTACGCCTTGTGGAAGTCGCCCGACGGGTACCAGCGGTCTATGATGCTGCGGTCGACGAAGTTCTCGGCCTTGATCATGTCGGCATATATCTTGCGGCACTCCAGCACCAGCCGCGCTTGCGCTATGGCGGGCACATCGCCGTCGGTGAACTCCACCGCAAGTCCCGCATTGCGTATCTTGTCCTCGTCGCGGCCCGAGTGCGAACCGCAGTAGTTCAGCGCCTTGCGGTACTCTTCGGGCAGGAACGACAGGGTGAGCGCATCGCCCTGCTCGACGAGGCCGAAGGTGTACCTTTGCGGCCGTATGACGGCCACGGCCACGGGGCTGCCCCACATGACGCCCACACCGCCCCACGAGGCGGTCATGGTGTTGTGTCTTACGTGGTCGCCCGCCGTGATGAGCATCCAGTCGGTGCCTACGGCCTTTATGAAGTTGTCGTCGATCCGCGCGGGGTCGACCTCGTGAAATCCTTTCATCGCAGTCGTTTTTGCGTGATAAATGTTTTTCCGTTCCTCCTTTCTGCGGTGGAACACCTTATGTGCCGTACAGCGGCCACCCTTGTTCAGCCATGATACGGACTCCTTTGTTCGGTCCGGAGCGGAACTCCTTATGGCTCTGCGGCGTGGCCCCCTATTCGGCCCAGAGGCGGGCAAGGTTGACGATGACCTGCGTAGCGCGGCGCATGGTGTCCAGAGAGCAGTATTCGAACTTGCCGTGGAAGTTCATGCCGCCGGTGAAGAGGTTGGGGCACGGAAGGCCCATGAACGAGAGGCGTGCGCCGTCGGTGCCGCCGCGTATGGGCCGTACGATGGGCTGCACGCCCGCCTGCCGCATAGCCTCCATCGCCTTGTCGATCACCTGCGGGTGCGGCTCGACCATCTTGCGCATGTTGAAGTATTGGTCCTTGAGAGTGAGTTTAAGCACCTCCTTGCCGTAACGCTTCTGCAGCAGGTCGACACAGCTCCACATCCACACCTTCTTCTGCTCGAAGCGGTCGCTGTCATGGTCGCGGATGATATAGCTTATGCGGGCGTTCTCAACAGTGCCGTTCAGGGCTACGCAGTGGAAGAATCCCTCATAGCCGTCCGTATGCTCGGGACGCTGCACGGCGGGGATCAGCGCGTTGAGTTCGCACGCAACCTGTATGGCGTTTATCATCTTGTCCTTGGCGTAGCCCGGGTGTACGTTGCGGCCCTGTATCTCGATCACGGCCGAGGCGGCGTTGAAGTTCTCGTACTCCAGCTCGCCTTCATATCCGCCGTCCATTGTGTAGGCGAAGTCGGCGCCGAAGGCCTGCACGTCGAAGTAGTCGACGCCGCGGCCGATCTCCTCGTCGGGTGTGAAGCCTATGCGTATCTTGCCGTGCCTGACTTCCCGATGCGTCATCAGGTACTCCGCCGCAGTCATGATTTCGGCGCAGCCCGCCTTGTCGTCGGCGCCGAGCAGTGTCGTGCCGTCGGTGTGGATGATGGTATGGCCCTTGAACGATGCCAGCTCCGGAAAATCCTCCACGCGCATCGTCAGCGCGGCGTTGAGGCGTATGTCTCCGCCGTCGTAATCCTCGATGACATGCGGCCGTACGTCCTTGCCGCTCATGTCGGGCGAGGTGTCGACGTGCGAGATGAAGCCTATGACGGGGGCGTTCTCCAGCCCTGCCGTGGCGGGTATGGTCCCCATGGCATAGCCGTGTTCATCTACCGTGACCTCCGTCATGCCGAGCGAGCGCATCTCGTCGGCGAGGTAGTTGAGCAGCACGAGCTGCTTTTCGGTCGAGGGGAATGTCTCGCTGTTCTCGTCCGACTGCGTGTCGAACGATACGTATTTCAGAAATCTCTCCTTCAGTTCCATATTTTTCTGTGTTTTATGCTTTGATGTTAATACCGTTGTCGTGCCGGCCGTTTCGCGGTGTCTCTACTCTTCCTTCTTTGCCCGCAGCGTATGCAGCACGAAGTATACCATCAGCACGATATACATCGCCAGCCCGAGCCATTCGGCACCCTTCGACTCCGCCCATGAGGTCATGTACCAGTCGCAGTCGAAGTATTTGAGTACGGCGCTCACCACGCCCATCAGCGCGCCGCCGGCGATGAAGCCCGAGGCGATGAGCGTACCGCGGTCGAAGCGCGCCTTGTTGAGCGCCTCGTCCTTCGAGCGGTTGGCGACGAACCATGCGATGAGGCCGCCTACGACAAGCGGGGCGTTCAGGTACATCGGGATGAACATTCCGAGCGAGAAGGCGAGCGCGGGGATGCCTATGGCCGTGAGCACCAGCGCCAGCACAGCCCCCATGAAGTAGAGGATCCACGGCGTCGAGCCTCCCGTCATGAGGGGCTGTATCACGGCGGCCATGGCATTTGCCTGCGGCGCCACGAGGGCATCCTCGCCCACGAAGCCGAACGAGTCGTTGAGCACGATCATCACACCGGCGACGGTCGCGGCCGAGACGGCCGTGCCGAGGAACTTCCATGCCTCCTGCTTGCGTGGCGTGGTGCCGATCCAGTATCCGATCTTGAGGTCGGTGACGAAGCCTCCGGCCATCGAGAGGGCCGTGCATACCACGCCGCCGATGATCAGTGCGGCGGTCATGCCGGCCGTGCCGCTCAGTCCGATGCTTGCCAGCACGAGCGAGCTGAGGATAAGCGTCATGAGGGTCATGCCCGAGACGGGGTTGGTGCCCACGATGGCGATGGCGTTGGCCGCCACGGTGGTGAAGAGGAAGGCTATGACGAAGACTATGAGCAGTGCCACGACGCTCTGCATGCCGTCCCCGAGCAGCCCGAAACGGAAGAAGACGAAGGTCGCCGCGAGTGCTGCGATGAGTACCGACAGTATAAGGCGCATGGGCAGGTCGCGCTGCGTGCGTTCGGCGGCGGGGGCTGCCGGGCCCTTCTTCGAGGCGAGCTCGCCTACGGCCAGCCCGACGGCCTGCCGTATGATGCCCGCCTGCCGCACGATGCCTATGAGACCGGCCATGGCTATGCCGCCGATGCCTATCGGGCGTCCGTATGCCGTGAATATATCCTCGGGCGAGAGGGCGGCCGAGGCGGGGTCCACAGACCCGATGAGGGGTACTATCAGGAACCATACGAGGCACGAGCCCGCCGTGATGATGACGGCATATTTAAGACCTATGATATATCCGAGGCCGAGCACCGCGGCGCCCGTATTGAGCGAGAACACCACCTTGAACTTGTCGGCACACATCGAGCCGAATTCGCAGATGCGTGTCGAGACCACCTCGGTCCAAGCCCCGAAGGTGCTGACGACGAAGTCATAGACGCCGCCCACAAGGCCCGCCACGGCCAGCAGCTTGGCTTGGTCGCCGCCCTTCTCGCCCGAGACGAGCACCTCGGTTGTGGCCGTAGCCTCGGGGAAGGGGTACTTGCCGTGCATCTCCTTGACGAAATATTTGCGGAAGGGTATCAACAGCACTATGCCCAGCACGCCGCCCAGAAGCGACGATAGGAATATCTGGTAGAAGTGCGCCTCGAGCCCCAGAATGTACAATGCCGGCAGGGTGAAGATGGCGCCGGCGACGATGACGCCCGAGCTGGCGCCTATGGATTGTATTATGACGTTCTGCCCCAGCATGTTCTTCTTGCCGAGGGCCGTGCCGGCGCCTACGGCGATGATGGCGATGGGTATTGCCGCCTCGAACACCTGTCCCACCTTGAGGCCGAGGAATGCCGCCGCGGCCGAGAATATCACGGCCATGACGATGCCCATCGTGACCGAATAGGGCGTAACCTCGGCCGGCGCAGCCGTGGCCGGCATCAGCGGTTGGTACTCTTCTCCGGCCTTTAGTTCGCGGTATGCGTTTTCGGGCAGGGATACGTCGTGTCTGTTTTCTTCCATATGAGTGCAAGTTTAGGATTTTCGCGCTTGCGGCCTGCGGCTGCCTTTACGTGCGGTACTTGGCCCGGCCGCTCATCTTACAAAGATACGGATTTTTCCGAAACAAGGGGCGATGGCGGGCGTAAAAAAGCCCCGGCCGGCAGTCGGGGCATAGCGGATCCCGGCAGGCGGCTGCCCGCGGGTGCGGCTGCCGGAGCGTCAGATGTATTTGTCGCCCTTGTCGAACTTCACGTCGTCGATATATTTCTTGATGCTCTGTTCGTCGCTGCGCGGGCATATCATCAGCACGTCGTCGGTGTCGACCACGATATAGTCCTTCAGCCCCTTGATGACGGAGATCTTGCCGGCGGGCAGCGAGATGATCGAATTGCGCGTGTCGTAGGTGTAGCAGCCGTCGTGCGACTTGGCGTTGGCGTAGGCATCCTTGCGCGAGAGCTGGTAGACCGAGCCCCACGTCCCCACGTCGCTCCAGCCGAAGTCGCCGCAGCGGACGTAGACGTTGTCGGCCTTCTCCATGATGCCGTAGTCGATCGAGATTGCGCGGCACTCCGAGAATACCTGCTCTATGGCGGCCTCCTCGCGTTCGGTGCCCAGATCCTCCATGATGGCGGAGAAGAGGGCGTGGTGTTCGGGCAGGTGGCGGCAGAAAGCCTCGATTATGCTGCTCACCTTCCAGATGAAGATGCCGGCGTTCCAGAAGAACTCGCCGCACTGCACGAAGGTCTGCGCCAGCTCGAGGTCGGGCTTCTCGGTGAAGCACTTTACACGGCTGATGACGTCGTTGTTCGACTTCTGTATGTATCCGTATCCCGTGTCGGGGCGGCTGGGCTTGATGCCTACGGTCATCAGGGCGTCGTGGCGGTCGGCGAACTCGAGGCACTCGCGGATAATGGCATGGAAGTCTGTTTCGTTGAGGATCAGGTGGTCGGCCGGCGTGACGATCATCTCGGCGTCGGGGTTGGCCTTGCGCAGCGTATATGCGGCGTAGGCGATGCAGGGGGCGGTGTTGCGCCCGATGGGTTCGCACAGCACCTGCTGCGGCCCCAGCTCGGGGATATGCTCCAGCACGAGGTCGCGGTACCGGCGGTTGGTGACCACGAGGAAGTTCTCGGCCGGAACGATCGCGGCGAAACGCTCGAAGGTCGAGCGGATGAACGATTTTCCCGTGCCGAGGATGTCGAGGAACTGTTTCGGCTTGGCCTGTCGGCTCATGGGCCAGAAGCGCGTCCCGATGCCTCCGGCCATGATTACGCAGTATGTGTTGCTGCTCATGTCTTTAATGGTTGTAAGCTTTCGTTTTGTCGTTTCAGGTCGTCTTTCGGTGCCGGCGCATGGCGTGCCAACATCTCTACAAAGATGGCAAATAAAAACCGAATATCCAAACTTACGGCGGCTTCCGTGCGGTGAAAAGGGCCGCCGCGGCGACATATCGGCATGTTCGGACTATCCTCCGGACAGGCCGTCGGGCAGGTGTGCCGCAGGGTGCCGGCATCCGGGCGGCACACCTGCGCCGGCAATGCGGGAAAGGGCCTGTCGCCCGTTTGCAATATCTTCTCAATCAAACGAATATCGGCGGAATGCGTCAAAATGAAAAATAATTCGTACCTTTGCCGATCATTACGGTGCTTAATTGAGATAGAAGGATGAAGGTAAGGTTCTTTACTGTGCCGAATCTGCTGACGCTGGGCAACCTGCTCTGCGGATCGTATGCGGCGGTTGTGCTCATCGCCGGCCACGACCTCAAAACGGCGATGCTGCTCATCGTGGCGTCGGCCCTGTTCGACTTCTGCGACGGCTTCGCCGCACGTCTTCTCCACTGCGCCTCGCCCATAGGCGTGCAGCTCGACTCGCTGGCCGACATGGTGTCGTTCGGTCTGGTACCCTCGCTGGCATTATACGCGCTGTACGATGCGGCGCCCGCCCTGTTCGCTTGGGAGGGCGGCGTGATGTCGGCGGCGCAATTCCTGACGCTCATCGTGGCGGCCTTCTCGGCCCTGCGCCTTGCCAAATTCAATATCGACGACACGCAGCATACGGAGTTCTGCGGCCTGCCGACCCCCGCCAACGCCCTGCTCTGCCTCTCGCTCGGGGTCCTTGCGCAGAACGGCACGCTGGTACTGCACAAGGAGACCATCCTGCTGCTGGCCGTGGTCACGGCGCTGCTGCTCATAAGCCCCATAAGGATGTTCGCCCTCAAGTTCAAGAGTTTCGGGTGGCGCGGCAACGAACTGCGCTATTCGTTCATCGCCGTGAGTGCGGCGCTGGCCGCCGTGTTCGGTTTCGCGGCCGTGCCGGCGATAATATCCCTGTATATAGTGGTATCGACGCTGCGTTGGGCAATAAAACGCCGCGAAAATTAGTTTTAGGAGTGGCCTCCGCGGCATCGGGCAGTACCGGTGCGCGGGGCGGGAGTGTCAGATAGAGATGCGTAGCGCGTACATATGGATCGTATCGGCCGTTGCGGCAGCGGTGCTGTCGCTGCTGCCGTATTCGGCGTCCGCACAGTTGGACGCCGCGGCGCTGGCACGCGCGCAACGCAACGGCGAGAATGTCGCTCTGGGCGGCGCCAACCCCTACGATACGGGCACCGGCGAACAGACGCAGGAGAAGGGGGACTCGACACGTACGCGCCGTATAAAGCGGCCGCTCGAGTCGTACCTGTTCAACGACTCGATCCGCGCGCTGCCCAACTTCATGTGGACGGTCGACCGCGACCTGAACGGCGTGGAGATCATGCCTATTGACACGCTGATAGACAATTGGCGCATCGACTACCCTTACTATATGAACGGTGTGGGCGATATGACTCTCGGCGGGCTGGGGCAGTCGACGCTGCCGTTCAACTACTTCGACCGCAGGCAGGACCCCGACTTCAAGTTCGCGCGTTCGTACGACGCCTACACATACCGCATGGACAACGTGCCGTTCTACAATACGAAGACGCCGTACCTTAACCTCACGTATCTCGAGTCGGGGCAGAAGCGCTACCGTGAGGAGCACTTCGAGATAACGACGGCTCACAACATATCGCCCACGACGGGATTCAACGTGAGCTACAAGGCGCGCGGCACGAAGGGACTGTACGAGTGGCAGCGGACGATAGACCACAACCTCTCGGTGGCCTTCTCGCATACGGGCAAGCGCTACTCGGTGCATGCAGCCTACATAAACAACCGCATACGGCAGCGTGAGAACGGCGGTGTCGTTGGGACGTGGGCCGTCGTCGACACGGTCTTCGAGCACCCGTCGGGCGTGCCGATGAAGCTGGCCGAGGCCGAGGCGGAGAACTCGTACCGCAACAACTCCTTCTTCCTGAAGCAGTCGTACGCCATACCGTTGCAGCGGGTGACCGACTACGACTTCTCGATAGCTGGGCTTTCGGCGGTATACATAGGCCACGTGTTCGAATACAACACATGGAGCAAACTCTACACCGACAAGTACGCCACCTACACGAATGAGCGCGGGGACCGCAACGACAAGGGGGAGTTTATACCCACGACGGAGGCATATTACAAGGATTGGTACATCTCGCCCGCCGAGTCGCGGGACTCGATCCGCGAGCGGGTGTTGTCCAACCGCTTCTTCGTCGAGGCGCAGCCGTGGGACCGCAACGGTGTTGTGGGCGTGCTCGACGGCGGCATAGGCATCGACATGTATGCCTACTCGCAGTTCGCCCTGCAGGACTATGCTGCGGGCAAGTACGGTGTTGACAAGCGCACGGCGTGGTATGCCTACGGCGCCGTGAGCGGCAAGATAAAGAAATTCGCCGACTGGGGTGCGGACGTCAAGTTCTACCCGTCGGGTTACAGGAGCGGAGACCTCGCCCTGAACGCCCATGTGGCGCTTACGGCGAAGTTCCGGGGTCATCCGGTTATCCTCTCGGGCCGATTCTTGCAGACGAGCCTTTCGGCCGGATATTGGGAGGAAAACCTATTCTCGAACCACTATGTGTGGTCCAACTCTTTCGATAAAGAGAATGAAACCCGTTTCGAAGTGTCGTTGAAGATTCCCGATTGGGCGCTCGAGTTGAGCGCATGGCAGGGCGTGGTGTCGAACAAGATATACTACGGCGCCGACAGCCGCGTGGCACAGTCGGGGGCGACGATAAGTCTGACGAGTTTGTATGCCCGCAAGGATTTCCGCCTCGGCGGATTCCATTTCGACCACAGGGTATTGTTGCAGTGGAGCACGGATCAGGATGTCATCCCCGTTCCGTTGTGCAGCGCCTACTTATCGTATTTCTACGAGATGTGGGTGGTGCGCGATGTATTGCGCCTTCAGGTGGGCTTCGACGGACGTTACAACACCAAGTATTACGCCCCGTCGTACAATCCCGCTCTGGCGGCGTTCTACAACCAACACGATGTGCGGTTGGGAAATTATCCCTACCTCGACGCATTCGTGTCGGCAAAATGGAAGAGAATGCGCATATTCTTGAAGTACCAGCACGTGAATGCCGGTCTGTTCGGAAACAACCAGTATTTCACCGTTGCCGGTTACCCGCTCAATCCGGGTATGTTCAAGATGGGCATCTCGTGGGGATTCTATGATTAGCGTGCTGTATTGCGCGGTATGAGCTGCCCGCAAAACAGTTTTTTATGTCAAAAAAGGCAGTAGTTTTTTCGATCGTTCTTTTCGTATTGATCACATTCATCTGGTCCGACGCCTGCAAGCAGGATATGGCGCTGAGCGCCGTCGCAGCGAATCGGGCCGTTACGGCTGCAAAGGTGGCCGACAGTCCGGCGGCACCGGAGTATCTCATCTCGGCCTATGACGATGTGATGCGCCGTGTCGGCGAGGAGGAGGGGCAGGACTGGCTCCTGATGAGCGCCATAGCGTACAGCGAGTCGCGCTTCGAGTCGGATCTGGTCTCCAAACAGGGGGCGATAGGGCTCATGCAGGTGATGCCCATCGTCGGCAAGCAGTTCAATGTCGCCAAGGAGCGTATCATGGACCCCGAGACCAACATACGTCTTGCAGGCAAGCTCCTGAACGAGATAGACGACATGTTGAATCTCTCGCCCTCGACCCCCGCGAACGATCGTTTAAGCATTATTCTTGCCTGCTACAACGGCGGTATCGGCCATGTGTCGGACGCGCGCCGTTTGGCACGGAGCAACGGTGAGGATCCCAACTCGTGGGAGGTGGTGGCGCGTTATCTCGACATGAAGGCCGACCCCGCCGTTTACGAGAGCGAGTTGGTTCGCTACGGCAAATTTACCGGAAGCCGTCAGACGAAGAGCTACGTCAGGGAGGTCATGCAGCGCTATGACACCTATCGTAAGATGGTAGCCGGCAGATCCTGACCGCTGGGCAAGCAAGACTGACAAAAGAGCCGTTCCCAGAATGGGTGCGGCTCCTTTTTTTGTTGATTTATTTCTGCAATGTTCGATAGATTATAGAACTTGCATGGCGTTGGATAAATAGCTGAGACCGAATGATTATGAAACGATGTGCCGTGTGCTAAATTTTAACACTTTAAAATAGTACGGATTCAATTTATTACTATATTTGTAACAAACAGCATAAAAGCAAGGTATGTAAAGAAGGAGAATAAGGACATAAATATATAAGCGTTAGCTTTTTTCGTGCCTTTTGAAACTTGGTCGTTTTATGTAGCACATGAATGAAGTTGACGCCTGCGTTGCTGCTTTCTGCAGTACACGTGGGCTTCATTCAATTATTTGTGCTACGGGTAGACCAAGACCTCAAAAGGCAAGTAAGAGAATACGAGCCCGCGTTTTTTATTGTACTACCCCAAATACAGCAACGCCATGAAAACGATCTATCAAAACAAATCTCCGTAAAGAGGAGCGGCTATTTACTGAACGCATACCTAATGCTAACATTATAAACAATATAACGATTATAAATATGTCAGAAGAATTAAAAAAATGCGCAGTTTGTGGAATGAAAATTCCTGTTGATGCGCAAATGTGTCCTTATTGCAGATCAATACAACCACAACAAGAAAAGAGGTCATTATCGGGGTGTTTAAACATAATCGGAGGCATTGTCCTAATTTTGGTCATATTGGCAGCCATTGGCAGTATATGTTCATCCCCTGAATCCGATGAAACGCCGTCAGTGCAGCAACCTACTGAAACAGAGGTAGAACTACAACAGCCGTCAACGACAAAACCTACAACTTCTGCAACGCAACTGCCTGAATCTTCAAGTCATAGTGCGAATAGTCCAAGTGGGCAAAACACACCCTCTGCACCAAGCAGCGGCTCGGCCGCTACCGAGGTGAATACTGGAACGAACGACGAAATAATCCCACAAGAAAGAGATGGCAACAGTAGTGCAGCGTCAACATCCGGAGGGGCTTTGGATCATGGAGAACAGGCGCTTGAACAGCAAAGGGCTAAAGATAGAGCTGATAGACAAGCCAAGAGACAGGAACGGAAACAGGAGCGTCAAGCGAAAAAGAACAATAAACAGGCCGAACAGGATAAAAAGGAGAAACAAACTTTAATGGTATTGTAACGATGAAAAAGCAAAATAACTGTACTGTGGGCAAAAAACATGGATATGTCTATGTAATGTCGAATCCTTCGATGCCCAAAATGGTGAAAATAGGTGTTACGCAGCAAACCGTAGAGAAACGGTTGAAAGCGTTGTCGAAACCGACCGGAGTGCCGACTCCGTTTCAAATAGAGTACGAATGCGAAGTGGATGATTGCTACAAAATAGAAACCGCACTCAAGGCGATATTCGGGCCGTACAGAGTGAGTGAGAACCGTGAATTCTTCCAAGTGTCGGTATCGCAGATCATAGCGGTACTGCAGCTTGTGGAATGCAGGAATACGACGAAAGAGGCTACGGCGGATGAAACGGCATCGAAAAGGAATCCGAGGTTTAACTTCGATGTGATGAATATTCCCGTAGGGGCGCAACTCACATTCGTTCAAAACGACAGTATCGTCGCCGATGTAACAGCAAACAACAAGGTTATGTGTAACGGCAAGGAACAATCGTTGTCGGCATTGACGTGTGAACTGCTCGGATACATCGTCCGTCCGCTTCAATATTGGTCATACAATGGAATGAATCTTCTCGATATTTATCGCGCTGCGTATAGGTAGCCGGCGGCGAGGCAAAGTAGGCTGGTAGAAATAGCCGTTCCGCAGGGAGGAACGGCTATTTTGTGCGCTTGCGGTAAGGCATGGGAGTGACACCCGTTATTGCATGCAGGCTTAGCGGGGTGTCGGCGGCGCTGCATATATGGAATAGAAAATCCCCGCGGCCTGCACAGGCCGCGGGGACGATAGCCGGATATCTCCGGATTATTTGTTCATAGCCTGCTGTACGGCCACGGCCACGGCCACGGTAGCGCCGACCATCGGGTTGTTGCCCATGCCGAGGAAGCCCATCATCTCAACGTGTGCGGGTACCGATGACGAACCTGCGAACTGTGCGTCCGAGTGCATGCGGCCCATCGTGTCGGTCATACCGTACGAGGCGGGGCCTGCGGCCATGTTGTCGGGGTGGAGGGTACGGCCCGTGCCGCCGCCCGAGGCTACCGAGAAGTAGTTTTTGCCGGCAAGGATACGCTCCTTCTTGTATGTGCCGGCCACGGGGTGCTGGAAGCGGGTGGGGTTGGTCGAGTTACCCGTGATCGAGACGTCGACATCCTCCTTCCACATGATAGCTACGCCCTCGCGCACGTCGTCGGCGCCGTAGCAGCGCACCTTCGAGCGCAGGCCGTCAGAATATGCTATGGTGTCGACAACCTTCACCTCGCCGGTGTAGTAGTCGAACTGCGTCTGTACATATGTGAAGCCGTTGATGCGCGAGATGATCTTGGCAGCATCCTTGCCCAGACCGTTGAGGATCACGCGCAGGGGGTTCTTGCGCACGCGGTTTGCCATCTCGGCGATCTTGATGGCGCCCTCGGCTGCGGCGAACGACTCGTGGCCGGCGAGGAAGGCGAAGCACTGCGTCTCCTCGCGGAGCAGGCGTGCGGCCAGATTGCCGTGGCCGAGACCCACCTTGCGGTCGTCGGCTACCGAGCCGGCGATGCAGAAGGCCTGCAGGCCCTCGCCGATAGCCTCGGCGGCGTCGGCAGCGTTGGTGCAGCCCTTCTTGATGGCGATGGCGGCGCCCACGACGTAAGCCCACTTGGCGTTCTCGAAGCAGATGGGCTGCGTCTCCTCACACATCTTGTAGGGGTCGATGCCCTTGGCGTCGCAGATGGCCTTGGCCTCCTCGATGCCGTTGATTCCGTATTGTGCGAGCACCTCGTTGATGTGGTCGATTCGGCGCTCGTAGCTCTCAAATAAAGTTGCCATATTGATTTTTTCTCTTTTTTCGGTTACACAATGGGTTTACTCTTGACGCGGGTCGATGTACTTCACTGCATCCTTGAAGCGGCCGTAAGAGCCCTTGGCCTTCTCGAGAGCCTCGGCGGGAGCGATGCCCTTCTTGATGAAGTCCATCATCTTGCCCAGATGAACGAACTCGTAACCTATCACCTCGTCGTTCTCGTCGAGGGCCATGCGGGTGCAGTAGCCTTCGGCCATTTCGAGGTAGCGGGTACCCTTGGCCAGCGTGCCGAACATGGTTCCCACCTGTGAGCGCAGGCCCTTGCCCAGATCCTCGAGCGAGGCGCCGATGGTGAGGCCGCCTTCAGAGAAAGCCGACTGCGTACGTCCGTATACGATCTGCTTGAAGAGTTCGCGCATGGCTGTATTGATGGCGTCGCAGACGAGGTCGGTGTTCAGTGCCTCGAGGATGGTCTTGCCCGGGAGTATCTCCGACGCCATGGCGGCCGAGTGGGTCATGCCCGAGCAGCCGATGGTCTCCACCAGAGCCTCCTGAATGATGCCCTCTTTTACATTGAGCGTGAGCTTGCACGCGCCCTGCTCCGGAGCGCACCAGCCCACACCGTGCGTGAGGCCGGAAATGTCCTTGATCTCTTTAGCGACAACCCATTTGCCCTCCTGCGGAATGGGAGCCGATGCGTGGTTGGCACCCTTTTTTACGCAGCACATCTGCTGCACTTCATGTGAATAAATCATAGTTAGAAGAGTTTATTTGTTCGTATAACAGTCTGTTTGCCACCTGTTGTGGTTCCTGTAAAAAGCCGTTGCAAATTTAGTTATAAATTCCCGCAATAGCAATCAAAGGTTGTTTTTTGTTGACGAATATTCTACCTTTGTGACAAATAAGGTTTTGCTATGAAAGACGGCTCTCTTTGCGGCGGCCGCGTCCTGCTTCTGGCCGCCGTCGAGGATGAATTGGGCGATGCGGCCGCCGCTCTGGCGCGCCGCTGCGATGTGGTATTCACGGGAGTGGGCAAGCTGCGGGCATTCGAGGCGGCGCTGGCGGCGCTGGCGGGGCACGACTATGCTGCCGTGGTCAACGTGGGTACGTGCGGCTCGCTGGTGCACCCTGCGGGCGCTGCCTGTGTCCGTCCGAGGTGTGGCAGGGCGGCCTCTATCTCGATTCGGTCTTCGCCACGGAGCCCGAATATGCCGCATCGGGCGACGCGGGCGTCTCGCTGGTCTCGGTCGACAGTTTCATCTCGCCTGCGACGCCGCGCGCCGAGCTCGATGTGCTGGCGCGTTACGACTGTTTCGAGATGGAGGGTTATGCCATCCTGCGCGCCGTGCGTTTCCATGCCGCGATGCGGGGTACGGAAGCGCCTCCGGTGATGATGCTGAAGGGTGTGAGCGACAACGTCGACGGCACGATCGAGGATTGGTTTGTCAAGCTCGGGCGGGTCCGTCCGGCGTTGCTGGAGCGGACCTGCAGCCTGCTGTCGTCGCTCGGCGTATGATGCGACGGATATTTGTATCTTAACACGAAACTCCCGAAAAGATGAGAATAGAAGCCAATTGCAAGATAAATCTGGGCCTTGACGTGCTTCGCCGCCGCGAGGACGGCTATCACGACATCGAGACCGTAATGTATCCCCTGCGCGGGCTGTACGACGTGCTGGAGATCGAGCCTGCGGAGACGGCGGGGGCGGAGCTGGTGACGCTCGGCATCCGTGTCGACTGCCCGCCCGAGAAGAACATATGCATGAAGGCGTACGAGTTGCTGCGCCGGCGTTACGGTGTCGGGGGCGTGCGCATCACGCTCGACAAACGTGTCCCCTTCGGTGCGGGGCTCGGCGGCGGGTCGTCGGACGGCACGGCGGTGCTGGTGGCGCTGAACGAGATGTTCTCGCTGGGGATGGATGAGGCGGCGCTGATAGCCGCGGCTGCCGAGCTGGGCAGCGATACGCCGTTCTTCGTGCGCAATACGCCGCAGTTGTGCGGGGGGCGGGGCGAGCGTATGACCCCCGTGGATGTCGACCTCGCGGGGTGGTGGATTGCCGTTGTGAAGCCCGACGAAGGGGTGTCGACGCGCGAGGCGTATGCCGGCGTGACGCCGCATGTACCGTCGCGGCCGCTGGCGGAGCGTATTGCCGTGCCTGTCGAGCGGTGGCAGGGGAGCGTGACCAACGACTTCGAGCGGTCGGTCTTTGCGGCGCATCCCGCCATCGGGCGGGTCAAGCGGTCGCTTCTGGAAGCGGGGGCCGTATATGCCTCCATGTCGGGGAGCGGGTCGGCCGTATTCGGTCTCTTCGACGACGGCGATAAGGCCGAGGCGATGCGCGGCGCGACACGGTATATCTACCGACTGTAGGGTGCAGGGGCGCGGCGGCGCAAAACGTACGGGGACGGCCTTCCGAGAGTGCCGTCCCCGTATTCCGTATTATTCCTGTTTATTATTCCTGCGCCGGCAGGTCTATCTTGGCGATGCGGCGCTCGTGGCGGCCGCCTTCGAACTGTGTCGACAGGTATTTGTCGACGATGGCCAAAGCCTCGTCGTTCGAAATGAAGCGTGCGGGCAGTACGAGTATGTTGGCGTTGTTGTGCTGCCGTATGAGCTCGGCTATTTCGGGCTTCCAGCAGAGGCCCGCGCGGATGCCGCGGTGTTTGTTGAGTGTCATCGACATGCCCTCGCCCGATCCGCAGATGCCTATGCCCTGCGGCAGTCGGCCGCTCTGTACGGCCTCCGCCAGCGGGTGGGCGAAGTCGGGGTAGTCGACGCTTGCGTCGGAGTCGGTGCCGAAGTCGGTCACCTCGTATCCTTTCGACGAGAGGTATCCGACCAGAAACTCTTTCAGATCGTAGCCCGCGTGGTCGCAGGCGATGCCTATGCTTTTCATCTTTATCGGTATTGGTAGCGCTCTCCGCCGTGCCGGCGGGGCTGACGGTCGCAAAGGTAGCAAAATTTCGCGGTTTTGGCGCCCGGCGTGCGGCTATTTGGCTGCGAATGGCTAATTTTGCGGCCATGAAGTCTCTGTTGGCCTTTTTGGGGGTAGTGTCTCTGGCGCTGGGCGTGGCGGGCATATTCCTGCCGCTGCTGCCCACGACGCCTTTCCTGCTGCTTGCGGCATGGCTCTTCGTGCGCTCGTCGCCGCGACTCTATGCTTGGCTTATGAGCCACCCGCGGTTGGGCGAGTATATCCGCAACTTCCGTGAAAACCGAGCCATACCGCTGCGCGTGAAGGTTGTCTCCGTGGCGATGGTGTGGCTCACGATAGGTTTCTGCATCGTGGCCGTAGTCGGGCAGTGGTGGTGGGCACAGGCGGCGCTGGCGTTGACGGCAGCGGCGATAACGTGGCACATACTCTCCTATGCGACGTTGAAAAAATAGGCGGGAACGGATCAGCTCCGTCCCCGCCGTATCCCGATGCGCTCTTGCGCCCCTGTCCGGCCTTTATCCAAGAAAATGTTTCGATACCGAGATGAGGAATCCCAGAATCACCGCGTTCATGAACATCACGGGTGCATAGCGGTTGCCCTTGCCGGCGGAGCAGAGCATGGCGGGGACTGTTATCATCAGCGCCACGGCCGGGCCGTCGGCCCACCACGGCAGGTAGGGGACGTCGCCGTAGAAGACGAGGATGGCGGCGAAGATGTAGGTGCACAGCGCCGCAAGGCACCAGCGGAACGATACCCCCTTGGTGAACATGGGGATCATGTCCAGAAGCCCTGCCACCAGACCCGTAACCAGCGTGAGCGTGATGTAGTTCATCGTTCGTGAGATTTTTGTCCGTTACTTCGCCGCGCGCTTGCGGTCCACCTCGTTGAGGAGGATCTTGCGCAGGCGCATAGCCTTGGGTGTGACCTCGACGTACTCGTCGGCCTTGATGTACTCGAGCGCCTCCTCGAGCGAGAAGACCTTGGGCGGCACGATCACGGCCTTGTCGTCCGAACCCGAGGCGCGCATGTTGGTCAGCTGCTTGGCTTTGGTGACGTTGATGGTGATGTCGCCGGCGCGGGTGCTCTCACCCACGACCTGCCCGCAGTATACCTCGTCCATGGGCGAGATGAAGAAGCGGCCGCGGTCCTGCAGCTTGTCTATGGCATAGGCGTAGGCGGTACCCGTCTCCGAGGCTATGAGCGAGCCGTTGGTGCGCATCTCTATCTCGCCCATCCACGGCTCGAAATCCTTGAGGCGGTGTGTCATGATGGCTTCGCCCGCCGTGGCGGTGAGCATTATCGAGCGCAGGCCGATGATGCCGCGTGACGGTATTAGGAATTCCATGCGGGTGCGTTCGCCGTCGGACTGCATGTCGGTCATGTTGCCCTTGCGTTTTGTGACCATCTCGATGACGGTGCCGGCATACTCGTCGGGGCAGTCGACCGTCATCTCCTCGACCGGTTCGCACTTGACGCCGTCGATCTCCTTGATTATGACCTTGGGCTGTCCCACCTGAAGCTCGTATCCTTCGCGGCGCATGGTCTCGATGAGGACCGAGAGGTGCAGCACGCCGCGGCCGTATACGATGAACGAGTCGGCGTTCTGCCCGGGCTCCACGCGCAGGGCGAGGTTTTTCTCCAGCTCGCGGTCGAGGCGCTCCTTAATGTGGCGCGAAGTGACGTACTTGCCGTCGCGGCCGAAGAAGGGCGAGTTGTTTATGGTGAAGAGCATCGACATGGTCGGCTCGTCGATGGCGATTGGCGGCAGCGGCTCGGGATTCTCGTAGTCGCAGACCGTGTCGCCGATCTCGAAGCCTTCGAGTCCCACGATGGCGCATATTTCGCCGCACTCCACCTTGTCGACCTTCGTCTTGCCCAGACCCTCGAATACCATCAGCTCCTTGATGCGCTGCTTGAGCATGGTGGTGCCGTCGCGCTTGGCGAGGGTTATGTTCTCGCCGGCGTGCAGCTCGCCGCGCGTGATCTTGCCCACGGCGATACGTCCCACATAGGGCGAATACTCGAGCGACGTGATGAGCATCTGGGGTGTACCCTCGATCTCGGCCGGTGCGGGGATCTCGTCTATGATGGTATCGAGCAGCGGTGTGATCGAATCGGTCGGCTGGTTCCACACGTGCGACATCCAGCCCTGTTTGGCAGAGCCGTAAATGGTTTTGTAGTCCAGCTGCTCCTCCGTGGCGCCGAGCGAGAACATCAGGTCGAAGACCTGTTCGTTCACCGCTTCGGGCCGGCAGTTGGGCTTGTCGACCTTGTTTATCACCACGACGGGTTTCTTGCCCAGCGAGAGGGCCTTCTGCAGTACGAAGCGTGTCTGCGGCATTGTGCCCTCGAAGGCATCGACCAGCAGCAGCACGCCGTCGCACATGTTGAGCACGCGCTCCACCTCGCCGCCGAAGTCGGCGTGACCCGGGGTGTCTATGATGTTGATCTTGTAATCCTTGTATTTCACCGACACGTTCTTCGACAGGATGGTGATGCCGCGCTCACGCTCCAGATCGTTGTTGTCCATGATCAGGTCGCCGGTGTTGTTGTCCGTACGCAACAGGTGTCCCGCCACGATCATTTTGTCCACGAGCGTGGTCTTTCCGTGGTCTACGTGCGCTATGATAGCTATGTTGCGAAGTTTTTGCATAGTAATTGAAATTAACGCCGCAAAGTTAATAATTAATCATAAAAATGCGTTATTTTTGTTCTCCTATTCAACGGGTGACCAATATGGATTACAGCATAAAAATCAAGGATCGCAGCGAGGTTGTCATAGGCAGCGCGGGCGATCTGCTTCCGCGCCTGCTGCCCGACAAGAGGGTCGTGGTGGTATCCGACACGAACATCGACCGCCACTACCATTCGCTCGTGAACCGTTACGACCATGTGCTCATAGGCCTTGGCGAGGCGAGCAAGACGCTGGTTACGGCGGACGCCATATACAAGAAGTTCATCGCGATGGGGGTCGACCGCTCGACCTTTGTGCTGGCCATAGGCGGCGGCATCGTCACCGACGTGGCGGGTTTCGTCGCCTCGACATACATGCGGGGCGTAGAGTTCGGCTTCGTCTCGACGTCGCTGCTCGGGCAGGTCGACGCCAGCGTCGGCGGCAAGAACGGCGTCAATGTCGACGGCTACAAGAACATGGTCGGGACCTTCACACAGCCGCGCTTCGTGGTCTGCGACGTTAACATGCTGCGCACGCTGCCCGAGCGCGAACTGCGTACGGGTATGGCCGAGATGATCAAGGCGGGCATAATCGCCGACGGGGAGCTCTTCTCGATATTGGAGCGCACGCCGCTGGCGGAGCTGGCGAAAAATCCGGAAATGTTGGGCGAGGTGGTATATCGCGCAATCAAGGTGAAGGCCGACATCGTCGAGCGCGACGAGCGCGAGCATGGCGACCGCCGCAAGCTCAACCTCGGCCACACGCTGGCGCATGCCATCGAGAAATCGTCGTCGAAGATGAACCACGGCGAGGCCGTGGCCGCAGGGCTGGCATTGATAGCCGATGCGGCCGTGCGCAAGGGGCTGCTTCAGGCCGCCGACAAGGACCGCATATGCAGCCTGCTGCAGCGTACGGGCTTCGACCTGACGCCGCCGGCAGCGATGCGCGTGCTGCTCAAGGCCGTATCCAAGGACAAGAAGAGCGAAGGAGACATGCTGCACGTGGTATTCCCCACGGCGATAGGCGCCTGCGAGGTCGTCCCCATGCCGCTGGAGGAGTTCCGCGCGCTGTTCTCGTGACGCGGGGCGGTATAACGGAATGCATGTAAGGGAGAGAGGCGATCCGGAACAATCCGGATCGCCTCTCTCGTGTGCGGTATTGCCGCCGCGCTATCTCTTTATTGAGTCTATCGTGATGTCGAATCTGTCGCAGTCGTCCGTACGCCATGCCATGTGGGCCGTGCGCTTCGAGATGGCGAACAGCGGAGAGAAGGTGCGCACCGAGATGGTCTTGCCGTCGGGCATGAACTCCAGAATTCGGAGCCAGCAGTCGCCGCCGTTGCCGTTCCAGTCGCCGTCGCCGTTCTGCGAGTTGAACATCATCTGCGGGATGTCGCGGCCGTCGGCGGCCTTGTCCACGCGCAGCGCCGAGGTCGAACTGTAACCTATCGTGCCGTCTGCGGCGAATTTCGGGGGTGCCCCCGTGTGGCCGCACAGCACGAGGCATATGTTCTTCGACGGGTATATGAGTTTGTCCCACACGGCCTGCGCCCAGTTGCGGGGCGTGAGCTTGTAGCCCTCCTTCTCGATACGGCTGCCGTCGGTGGCGAGGAACGAGTGGGTGAGGATTATGACGCGGTGGTTGCGGTACGGCTCCGATTCTATGAGCTGCCGTGCCCACTCGAGGGCCTCGTCGCGCGGGGCGAACTCGAAGGCTATGACGAGCAGGTCGCCCCACGCCTCGTCGTGGAACTCGTAGGCGGCGTTCTCCATCGTGTGCAGCCCCTGATTGTTGGCCGCTGTCGAGACGAGCGTCGCGGCGAAGGCGGGGTTGCGTTCGGGGTATATGTAGTCGGGCATATTCGAAAGCCGGTGCTCGGCGGCGATATACCCTGTGTCGTGGTTGCCTTGGCATACGATATACGGCAGTTTGCCGTCGAGGCGCGCAAGGGCGTTCGACACCGCCTGCCACTGCTGGCGCGAGGTGCGGTCACCGTTGTTCGGGTTGGGTATGCCTGCGGCGATGAGCTTGTTGTTCTGCTCGACCATGTCGCCCGTGAAGAGGGCGGCGCGTATGTTCAAACGGTCGATGTTCTGTGCGATCCATGCCGTCTGCAGCTCGAAGAGCGGCTGGTTGGCCGCGAACTTCACATAGCTCTGCGGGTCGGGCACCATGATCATCGTGAAGGAACTCCCGTCCTGCAGCGCGGGATAGACGGGTATCTGTGGCGCACCCGTGGGGGCCTGAGCCGCGGCCGTCGCGGCCGCCGCCAGCAGCAGGAGAATGGTTGCAATGCGTTTCATCGGTTCGGGTATTTTTGAGGTTTCGGTTTTGTTGGCAGTCGTTCCGTCGTTCCGGCGGCATCCGCACGTATTAAAACTTTAAAAAAGCGTGTTTTCGCCGCTGTCGGGCATGAGGCCCATATGGCGGTATGCGAGTTCGGTGGCTTCGCGCCCGCGGGGCGTACGCTTGATGAAGCCCTCCTTTATAAGGAACGGCTCGTATACATCCTCTATGGTGCCGGCCTCCTCGCCTACGGCCGTGGCTATGGTGTTCAGTCCTACGGGGCCGCCCTTGAACTTCTCGATTATGGTGCTCAGGATGCGGTTGTCCATGCGGTCGAGGCCGCGCGAGTCGATATTCAGTGCCGTGAGGGCTATGCGTGTGATCTCAAGGTCGATATGGCCCTCGCCCTTGACCATGGCGAAGTCGCGCACGCGCCGCAGCAGGGCGTTTGCGATACGTGGCGTGCCGCGCGAGCGCAGCGCCACCTCCGTGGCGGCATCGTCGTCGATCGAGATGTCGAGGATTCGGGCCGAGCGTTTCACTATGCGTGCGAGCACCGCGGCGTCGTAATACTCCAGATGGCACTGTATGCCGAAACGCGCGCGCAGGGGCGACGTAAGCAGGCCGCTGCGGGTTGTGGCGCCGACAAGGGTGAAGGGTGCCAGCTCGATCTGTATCGAGCGGGCCGAGGGGCCCTTGTCGAGGACGATGTCTATCTTGTAGTCCTCCATGGCCGAGTACAGGTACTCCTCGACGATTGGGCTCAGACGGTGGATCTCGTCGATGAAGAGCACGTCGCCGGCGTTGAGGTTCGTGAGCAGGCCGGCCAGATCGCCCGGTTTGTCGAGTACGGGGCCCGAGGTGACCTTGAGCTGCGCCCCCATCTCGTGTGCAATGATGTTGGCGAGGGTTGTCTTGCCCAGACCCGGGGGGCCGTGCAGCAGTACGTGGTCGAGGGAGTCGCCGCGCATGAGCGCCGCCTTGATGAAGACCTTGAGGTTGTCGACGATCTTGTCCTGCCCCGAGAATGCCGCCAGATCCTGCGGCCGGATACGGTTTTCGAACTCCAGATCGCTCTCTATGTTTCGCATGTTTCTGTCTGTACCCATGGTAGTAACGGTGGAAGCCGCCTCCCGCCGCGGCAGTTATACCGTGCCGTGTGGGATGGCTCGGGTACAAATATACGAAAAGGCGAGGGCATAATCAAATCGGAAACTTTGTTTTCGGATTTGATTATGCCGTATATTATCCAAGTATAGCGAAAGGCGAGGGCGGAAGCGAATCGAAAACTTTGTTTTCGGATTTGATTATGACGGGCCGCATCCTGATATTATTCAAATACGGGAGAAACAGGGCGCAGTTACGGGTGGAAGAATTACGGGTTTCGTGCCGGCCTGTGCCGGGACCTTATGTCCGTGCGGTGCCGGCACGGATGTATGGGTTGTGCAGGGGAATGCGGCGCGCGCCGAAAAGAAATATTTTTCACACCGATTTTGTCATTCGTAATGATAAAATCGTTATCTTTGAAAAATTAAAGGTGTGGGCAGATATATGCTCGGAGGGGTGTTGCGGGCGCCTTGCGCACGGCATCCGGCCGTATTGCGGCATGATGGCGGCGGGGTGCCGCTGCTGCCGGCATCTTTGGATGCATAAGTGGAACCTGCCCCCCCCCGAATAACGAAAAAAGAGGGCATAAAGCCCTCCGCCGTGTAGCCTCGAAAGGATTCGAACCTTCATCGTAAGAACCGGAATCTTAAATTCTATCCATTGAACTACGAGGCCGCAGGTGCAAAGATGCGAAAAAAAAATTTATATGACAAATAAAAATGAAAATTGGGAGCGTTTGGAGTGCGTGATACGCTGGGCGAACATGACCATAAACTATTTCGGTCGTTACATCGGGCTGTCGCGTTCGGAGAACCTCTACCAGATAAAGGCCGGCAAGAACGGCATATCGCAGAATCTTGCACGCCGCATCACGGGCAAGTTCCCCGAGATCAGCCTCGCGTGGCTGCTCACGGGCGAGGGCGAGATGCTGGTGAGTGACGTATCGTCGGGACAGATCCCCTTTTTCGATGTTGACGTGCAGGGGCGGTCGGTGCGGCGCCTGTCGGAGATGACGCCCGAGTGCGGTATGGTGATACCCATGATGGAGGATTGCGACTGCGCCATGCGCAGCTACGATACGGCCATGAGCGCCGAGATTATGCCGGGAACGATCGTATTCTTGAAAAAAACGGCTGTCGGGGCGATTATTCCCGGGGGGACATATGTCATCGGCAGTCAAAATTATATACTTTTGCGTAAGGTGCGTATCGCCGACGACGCGGGGCGGCAGGTACTGATGCTCGAGGCGGCGAACGCCGGTTTCGACAGCGTGCGCATCGCCGTCGAGGATGTGGAGTGCGTATACCGTGTGGTAGGGCAGCTGCGCATCTGCTGACGCCGTACGTGCGGGCCGGAGAGGCCGCTGTGGACGACAGCCCGTAAAAGAATGGTTGCTGGGCGTGTACAGGCCGGCAGCCCGGAAAAGGAGGCGCGGGGTATGTACAGGCCGGCAATCCGGAAAAGGAGGCGCGGGGTATGTGCAGGCCGGCAGTCCGGAAAAGGAGGCGCGGGGTATGTGCAGGCCGGCAGTCCGGAAAAGGATGGTTACGGGGCGTACAGGCCGGCAGCCCGAGAGGAAACGGCGGACGGAAGAAGAAAAGATTTGAAAACATAAAAGTTGCAGTTATGATGACTATAAAAACAAAGGAGAGCGCATCGTTGCTGCTGGCGCTGGCGGCTACGGTTATCGTGGCGGCAGTGATGGCATGGTGCGGTATTGTATGGTGGATGGTCGTGTGCGTATCGGTTGTGGTGTTCGCGCTGCTGGCCCTCTTTTCGCTCTATACGATACGGTCGTATGTGGCATACAAGCTCAAGCCGATATATTCGATCGTCTTTTCGCGTGACGTGCACACCACCGAGATAGCCGACGAACTCAAGGACAAGCATGTGGAGAAGATCTCGGAGGAGCTCACGGCATGGGCCGACGACAACGACAAGGAGATTGCCCGCCTGAAGCAGACGGAGAAGTTCCGCAAGCAGTATCTGGGCAATGTGGCGCACGAACTGAAAACCCCGATCTTCAATATCCAAGGTTATATCTCGACGCTGCTCGACGGCGGTCTGGAGGACGAGCTCATCAACCGCAAGTACCTCGAACGCGCCGAGAAGAGCATCGACCGCCTGATCAACATAGTGAACGATCTGGATACCATCTCGAAACTCGAGAGCGACATGAACCGCCTGAAGAACGACAAGTTCGACATCGTGGCCCTTGCGAAGGAGATCGCCGACCAGCTGGAGATCGAGGCGGCCAAGCGCAAGATACGCATCTCGGTCAAGGGTGCGGATTACCTGCCTTCGCCCTTCTGGGTGACGGCCGACAAGCACTATGTGGGACAGGTGCTGGTGAACCTTATCATCAACTCGATACACTACGGCAAGGAGGGCGGATCGACACGTATCAAGTTCCGCGACATGATGGACAAGATTCTGGTCGAGGTGGAGGATACGGGCGTGGGTATCGGCAAGGATGACATACCCCGCATCTTCGAGCGTTTCTACCGTGTCGACAAGGGCCGTTCGCGCGAGCAGGGCGGCACGGGTCTGGGCCTTGCCATTGTAAAGCACATAATCGAGGCGCACGGCGAACGCATCAACGTGCGCAGCGAGCTGGGCGTGGGCACGACCTTCGCCTTCACACTCAAGAAGGCGCAGTCGCCCGCGGAGAAGTGATGCGCGCGCATAAACGCAGCCTCTGCGGCAAATGGTGGCGCAGAGCTAACCCCGACAGCCGATAAATGCTCAACGACCTGTTACATATCGTGTGGGACTTCGATCCGGTGATGTTCTCCATCGGATCGTTCGACATACGCTATTACGGCCTCACGTGGGCCCTGACCATACTTCTCGGCGAGAGGTTTTTCTCGTACTTTGCAAGACGCGAGGGTTTCGGCCCCCAGATCGTAGAGACGGGATTTATATGGATCACCCTCGGTGCCATCCTCGGCGCCCGCATAGGGCACTGCCTCTTTTACGAGTTCAGTTATTACATCGCCAAGCCGTGGGCCATCCTCACCGAGATCCGCAACGGCGGTATGGCGAGCCACGGCGCCGCCATAGGTATGCTTATCGGCATGTGGATCACCGCCCGCAAGTGCCGTATGCCGTATGTGTGGTGGCTCGACCGTATCATGATCCCCGTCTCCATAGGCGGGGCGCTGGTGCGTCTGGGCAACTTGTGCAATTCGGAGATCGTGGGTTCGGCGAC
The DNA here is from genome assembly GCA_949296635.1 of uncultured Alistipes sp. Lineage (GTDB taxonomy): Bacteria > Bacteroidota > Bacteroidia > Bacteroidales > Rikenellaceae > Alistipes. The sequence goes on from CASFQF010000001.1 coordinate 49,292, forward strand.
CGACCTGCCGTGGGGGTTCAAGTTCGTACGGCTCTATCCCTCGCTGCCGGTGGAGCAGATCCCCGTACTGCACCCCGCGCAGTTGTATGAGGCGATATGTTACGTTGTGACCTTTGCGGTGCTGTTGTGGCTCTACCGCCGCCGCGACGAGGGCCGGCGCCATGCCGGCATGCTGTTCGGGGTGGGATTGATAGGCATTTTCCTCACGCGGTTCCTCATCGAGTTCATAAAGGCCGATCAGGAGGCTTTCGAGCAGGGTATGGCACTCAATATGGGACAATTGCTCAGCATACCCTTCATCCTGCTGGGCGTGTGGATGATATGGCGCAGCCGTCAGGGGATGTTCGCCGTGGCGGTGCCTCCGACTGAAAGGGCCCGTGTGCCGCACGGCGCGGCTGCGGCGGGTGCAGGCGGCGAAGGTGTGTCGAAAAAGAAAAAAAGCAAGAAAAAATGGTAGAAGAGGTTAACAAGATCATCTATAACATGCTCATCGGCGGCAAGGGTGTCGTCCTGCCGGGGGTGGGCACGCTCTTCATCGAGCGGCAGGGTGCCAAGCGCATATCGAAGGACCGTCTTTTGAGCCCGCGCAACGCGGTGAACTTCTCTTCGCAGGCCGAAGGGCGCTCGATCGTGGACGAGATCGTCGCCATCGCTGGCTGCGGCGAGGAGCAGGCACGCGACATATATGACCGCTGGCTGGCGAAGACGTGCGACGGCAAACGTATAACCATCGGCGGCGTGGGCGTGCTCAACGACAAGAGTTTCTCGCCCGAGCCGGAGTTCAATGCCGCGATCAACCCCGGCGGCGTGAAGACGCTGGTTGTGCGGCGCCGTTCGAACGCATGGCTTTATACCGTGAGCGGCGTATGCGTTGCGGTCGCTGTCTGCGTGGGCGTATACATGATGTGGGGCGATGCGCTGTTCGGCGGTGTGAGCATCGTGGGCGGCGACGGTACCAAAATAAGGCTGAAGACCTCCTCCGTTGTCGAGGAGGATGTGGAGCCGACAACGGATTCGCTGCCGTCGGCACTCTCTGACGGGGCTGCAGGGACTCTCTCTGCACAGAATTCCGGCGTGGCGGCGACGCAGCCCGCGGCGGAACCCTCTGCAACGGCACAGCCTGCGGCGGCACAGCCTGCGGCGACACCTGCGGGGAGCACAGCGGCACAACCGCAACCTTCTGCGGCGCAGGCGGGGACGGATTATGCGTTTTGGGTCGTGTCGGGTGTCTTCTCGACGGAACAGAATGCCGCACGCGCATTGGAGATGGCGGGTAAGAATATCAAGGATATGGAGGGCCGCATTATCCCGTTCAAGGATAAATACATCGCGGCGCTCTTCGGCAGCGACAACCGTGCCGACTGCAACGCCTTCGCCCGATCGTACAAGGACATATATCCCGATCTGTGGATATACGAGGTCAAGCGATGAGGCCCGCCGACGCGATCATACGTGCGATAGACTTCTTTTATGTCCGGCCGCTGACGCACCTCGTCTCGCGCCGCATGTTCCGCTATGCCGTGTGCGGCGGTGCGAACATGGCGCTCGACCTCGTGTGGTATTTCCTGATCTACCATTTTATCGTGGCGGGGCGCTATATCGACCTCGGTGTCGTTGTCGTTTCGCCCCATGTGGCGGCTCTGGCCGTGGTCTTCCCGATAACGTTTTTCACGGGTTTCTGGTTGAACCGCAACGTGGCCTTCTGTGTCACGGGGCCGCGCGCGTCGCGTCAGGTGACGCGCTATGCCCTCACGGTGGCGGGGTCGCTGCTGCTGAACTATGTGTGCATAAAACTCTTCGTCGAGGTGTGCGGCGTATGGCCTACGCCCGCCAAGGCGATGACTACGGCCGTGTGCGTCGCCTACAGCTATCTTGCGGGACGCTATTTCACCTTTGCCGAGCGCAAGGACTGACCTTCCGAAACGTGCGGGGCTTGCTGGCCGCCGCCATGAAAAAGGGTAATGATGCCAAAATTGGTTGGTGGCATATTAGCTCAAATGACCAGAATAGTACAATTCTGGTCATTTGCTTTTCTTAATAATACCATCATTGCTAT
>CASFQF010000002.1 GCA_949296635.1 uncultured Alistipes sp.
ATGCCGACTACATTCCCATCTTCCTGAGCGAGACGCAGCGCCTGTACCGTTGCGGCGCCGTACCGTGCGACGTGGCCATGATTCAGGTATCGGAGCCCGACAAGCACGGATACGTGTCGCTCGGCACCTCTGTCGACGCCACCCTCGCCGCCGTCGAGACGGCCAAGACGGTTATCGCCGTGGTCAACAAGTACGTGCCCCGCTCGTTCGGCGACGCCATCATCCCCATGTCGAAGATCAACATATTCGTACACGACGACACGCCGCTGATCGAGGCCCCCTTCTCGGAGCCCAACGAGACCGAACTCAAGATCGGCAAATACTGCGCCGAGCTGATCGAGGACGGCGCCACGCTGCAGATGGGTATCGGCGCCATTCCCAACGCCGTGCTCTCGCAGCTCAAGGGCCACAAGAATCTGGGTATCCACACCGAGATGTTCGCCGACGGCGTGCTGCCGCTGGTGCGCTCGGGCGTAATCAACGGCGAGGCCAAGAATATCGACAAGGGCATGATGGTCTCTACGTTCCTGATGGGCTCGAAGGAGGTATACGACTTCATCGACGACAATCCGGGCGTGCTCATGAAGGACGTGGGCTACACCAACGACCCCTATATCATCTCGAAGAACGACCGCGTGACGGCCATCAACTCGGCCCTGCAGGTCGACATCACGGGACAGGTCTCGGCCGACTCGCTCGGCACGAAGTTCTGGTCGGGTGTCGGCGGCCAGATAGACTTCGTCTACGGAGCCTCGCTCTCGAAGGGCGGCAAGGCCATCATCGCCATGCCCTCGATCACAAACAAGGGTGTCTCGAAGATCGTCGACAAGCTGCTGCCGGGTGCCGGTGTCGTCACCACGCGCAACCATATCCACTGGTTCGTCACCGAGAACGGTGCCGTCGACCTCTACGGCAAGAGTTTCCAAGAGCGTGCCCGCCTGCTCATCTCGGTAGCGCACCCCTCGGCACAGGAGGAGCTCGACCGTGCGGCTTTCGAGCGCTACGGATCGCACCACCACTACATCAAGGGCTACATGGGCAAGTAATTCTCACGTACTCCATACCAAGGCACCGCGGATCGCAACCACGGTGCCTTTTTCTTTTACATGCAGCCGCAGTTCCCTACCGACGTACGCTGCCGCGGCCGGAAATCTTTTGCCGCGGCATGCCGCAGCGTCCCTTTATTCACTATCTTTGCATTATGCTGCACCGTTTTCAGGAGGATATAAGCGGCACCGCCCTGCCTGCGCTCTTCACGTGGCCCTTCCACTACGTGCCGCACCCGTTGTGCCGCATGGCGGCGGCCGAGGTGCAGCGGTACATCGCCACACGCGGCGACTGGCATGACGAGTTGCAGCGGGGCAAGATGTTCGGCGTGCTGGTGGTAAGGGACCGCGCCGGCGAGACAGGTTTTCTGGCAGCCTTCTCCGGAAATCTCGGCGGCACGAACAGCCACGGATATTTCGTACCTCCCGTATACGACATGCTGCGCCCCGACGATTTCTTCCGCCGCGGCGAGGCCGAGATTTCGGCCCTGAACCGCCGTATAGCGGAGGCCGAACAGAGCGATGTATTTGCAACGTCAAAGGCCGCACTCGACGAGGCCCTGCGTCAGGAGCGGGAACAGATTGAGGCCGCGAAGGCCGCGATGCGGGATGCGAAGGCACGGCGCGACACGAGACGTGCGGCGGGAGAGGATCCGGCACCGTTAATCCTCGAGAGCCAGCGCGAGCGGGCCGGCCTGCAACGGCTCAAGCGCCGCCTGCACGAGGCCGTGGCGCAGGCCGAGGCACGATACGACGATATGGAAAAGGGGATCGAGGCGATGCGGCGCGAACGCCACAGCCGCTCGGCCGCACTGCAGATGGAGCTTTTCTCCCGTTTCCGCGTGCTCAACGCCCGCGGCGAGGCGAAAGACCTGTGCGAGTTGTTTGCGACGACGCCGCAACGGGTGCCGCCTGCGGGTGCGGGCGAATGCGCCGCCCCGAAACTGCTGCAATACGCCTACCTCAACGGCCTGCAACCCGTGGCGATGGCCGAGTTCTGGTGGGGCGGCTCCCCCTCGGGCGAAGTGCGCCGCCACGGCGAGTTCTACCCCGCCTGCATAGGCAAATGCAAGCCCATCCTCACCCACATGCTGCAGGGGCTCGACGTGGAGCCCAACCCGCTGCTGGAGATACGGCCGCCCGCCCCCCGCATAGTGTGGGAGGACGAGTGGCTGGCCGTCATCGACAAGCCGAGCGGCATGCTCTCAGTCGAAGGCAAGTCAGGCGTACGGTCGGTGGCCGAATGGGCCCACGAATGCTGGCCCGACGCGACGGGACCCGTCATAGTACACCGCCTCGACCAGTCGACTTCGGGCCTCATGGTCATAGCCAAGGACAAAGAGACGCACGCAGCACTGCAGGCGCAGTTCATACACCGCACGGTGAAGAAACTCTATACGGCACTGCTCGAAGGGCGGCCCGAACAGACGGAGGGGCGCATCTCCCTGCCGTTGAAACTCGACTACGAGAACCGCCCGCGGCAGATGATCGCCGCGGACGGCCGCTCGGCCGTGACGCTGTACAAGGTCATAGAATACGTGGATGGCCGTACACGCATACTTTTTCAGCCCCTTACGGGACGTACGCACCAGCTGCGCGTACACGCCGCCGCGGCCGAAGGGCTCGGCTGCCCCATCGCCGGCGACGACATCTACGGCCGCGGCGGCGGGAGGCTCTGCCTGCACGCCTCTCGCCTTGAGTTCGACCACCCTGCACTCGGGGACCGCATGACATTCGAGAGTAGACCGGATTTTTAAGAACCAACTGCAAAACCCGACATATATGAGAACCGGACATTTGCGCATCGCGCTCCTACTTGCCGCCGCGGCCATGACAGCGGCCTGCGCGCCATCGCACCGCGAGGTGGACAATCCCCTCATCGAGGCCGCCACATCCATGACGATGGACATACCGCGCGTGGAGATGACAGACAGCACAACGGTCCTGCACGTGGACCTATACGGGTATCCGGATATGAAAGTGCGTCTTGACAGCACAAGCATCCTGAAGGCCGGCAACGAAACGTATGCCTTCAAAAGGGCGGAAGGATTCACCATGAACAAATGGGTCAAGTTCCCGAAAACAGGACTTATTTCGTTTACCATGACGTTTCAGCCTATTCCGATGAAGAGCAAAACAATGGATTTCATCGAAAGTGACGACGGATTCAAGCTCTTCGGCATCGACCTCACGGGCAAGGCCAAATACCCGAAGTACCCTGCCGGGCTGCCAAAGGAGCTGCGTAGCGACGATGGCGGCGGCCACCTGCCCGGACAGGTGCTGAAATGCGGGACATCTACGGTCAGGGTGCATCTGCTGGGGCTCCGCGAAGGTATGGCCCGCACGGTGAACCTGCATATGCAACCGCTGCTCGGTGCCACCGAAAGCCTCTCTGCCGAGGCCGATACGGAGACCGGCACGGCAGAATTCTCATTCATGCAGTACGGCACGATAAAGGTGTCGATAAGCGCCCTACAGGATGCCGGCGTCTACTCGCACGTATGGATAGAGCCCGGACAGACAACCGACGTATATCTCGATCTGGGCAAAACGGGACGCCTCCTTGTCGAGCGGCGCGCCATAGAGAAGGGCGGCGAATACCAATTTTTCAACTATATGTGCCCTGCCTACACCACGGGACGCTACGCAGCGCTGAACTACGCATACACGCACCTGCAGGAAGAGATCAGAATGGAGGTAAGACCCGAAGCCGGCATAAGCGCCGACGACTATGCCGCGATGGTGGAGCAGGCATACGCGGCGGCCATCGACAGCGTGCGGCACAACAGCGGCATGACCGAGCTGCAAAAACGATATAACGAGATGCTGTTGGACATGGAACTCATGCAGACAGCCTTCTCCGCCCCGAGAATGATGGCCGCGGCAAAAGCGGCAAACGGCACAGAGGCGGAACCTGAGGAGATCACTCCCGAACATATACGCCGCATGCTGCGCCCTATCGGCTTCGACGACATGAAATATGCCATCGACGGCTTGAACTTCATCTTCTCGACAAAACTGTGCGACCCGGCATGGACAGACAAAGTGAAGCTGGCCGAAGACAACTTCTACCGTGAGTACGACGAGGCTTGGCAGCTCTTCTCGGACGCCTCGTCGGACAGGCTCACCGACGAGGGCCGCGCCCGCCTCGAACGCTTCGCCCACCCCTTCTTCCGCGAGGCATGCCTCACGGCCGAGGCGGAGATACGTGCCGCCGCGGCCGCCGCCGAAGGCAGGATACGCATCGAACAGACTCCCGATGTCGACAACGACAGGCTCTTCGACGCCATCGCCGAGCGCTGTGCCGGCAAGGTGGTCTTCGTAGACTTCTGGAATACATGGTGTACATGGTGCCACGTCGGCTTCGAGAATTTCGAGCCGCTGAAGGGCGGCGGCCTCGCCGACAAGGTCGTGTGGCTCTACATAGCCGACGAATCCTCCCCCATCGCCGTATACAAGAAAACGATAGCCGACCTTGACGGCGTGCACTACCGCATAACGGAGGAGCAGATGGAGGCCATTGCCGAGAAACTTGGATTCGACGGATTCCCCTTCTACATGATAATCGGCCGCGACGGGACGCGCGACACGCGCCGCGGCCTCGAATACCCGGCGACGGCCGAGAAACGGTTGATGGAGGAGTTGCAAAAGTAACCCACACGCACACTGCGCCCCCTTATAAGCGCACAGAGAGAACTATCGTACGGCGGGATTCCGGTTCCGCCGTACTTTCCCATACGGGTTTCGGCGCCGGAAAGAAGTTTTTGCCGAGTGAGGAAAAAATTTGCCCCGTTTTGCAACGCCGTCCGCAAGAAATGCGTAACTTTGTACGAAGATAAATACAAAGGGGTGCCCGCGCGGGCTGAGATCATACCCTCGAACCTGATGCAGTTAACACTGACGTAGGAATTGTGTGTATCGCCTTCGGCCACCGAGCCCGCAGCCCCTCCCGTTGCATTTATCCCCACACAAGACAACAAACATTTCAAGCGATGACAATCTACGTCAACAACAGGGCCGTGCAGACCTCTGCCGCCGATGTGGCCGCCCTCGCCACAGAGCTCGGGCTGCCCGCCATGACCGCCATAGCCGTGAACAACCGCGTGGTGCCGCGCACCGAGTGGGGTGCGAAAAAACTATGCGAAGGCGACAAACTCACCGTAATACGTGTAGCCTGCGGAGGATAGAGCCATGATACCCGTACAGTTCATAACCCACGCCACAGATCGGTACTCATACCTCGACTCGGCACGGCTGGCCCTCGAGGGGGGCTGCCGCTGGATACAGCTCCGTATGAAGGATGCCTCGGAGGAGCAGATCATACCCGTAGCGGAGCAGCTGCTCGAGATGTGCAACGGCTGCGGCGCCACGCTCATCATCGACGACCATGTCGCCGTCGCCGAGCGCATCAAGGCCCACGGCGTACACCTCGGCAAGAACGACATGCCCGTCAAGGAGGCGCGCCGGCGTCTCGGCGAGGCATATATCATAGGCGGCACGGCCAACACCTTCGACGACGTTGCGGCGCTCGCCGCGGCGGGCGCCGACTACATCGGGTGCGGCCCCTACCGCTTCACCACCACCAAGAAAAACCTCAGCCCGATACTCGGCCTCGACGGCTACCGCGACATCATCGGCCGCATGCGCGACGAGGGCATCACGCTCCCCGTGGTGGCCATCGGCGGCATCGGCTTCGACGACATACCGCAGATAATGGCTACGGGCGTCGCGGGCATCGCACTCTCGGGATCGGTGCTCCGCGCCGACGACCCCGCGGCCGAGATGCGGAGAATAATCGCATTGTGACCGTGCGGCCGAATAGGCCCGCCGCAAACGGCGATCGCACGGCAGAAGTATTTGCAAAGGAAGTAAAATGTAAAAATATCACTGGAAAATGGAAAAACTCGTAATCGCCGGCAGGGAGTTCGGCTCACGCCTCTTCCTCGGCACCGGCAAGTTCAGCTCGCACACGCTCATGCAGCAGGCCATCGAGGCCTCGCGCACAGAGATGGTGACCGTTGCCATGAAACGCATAGAGCTGGAGGACAGCAACGACGACATGCTGCAACACATCCTCCGCCCCGACATCACGCTGCTGCCCAACACTTCGGGCGTGCGCAACGCCGAGGAGGCGGTCTTCGCCGCACAGATGGCGCGCGAGGCCTTCGGCACGCCGTGGCTCAAGCTCGAGATACACCCCGACCCGCGCTACCTGCTGCCCGACTCGGTCGAGACGCTCAAGGCGACGGAGCAGCTCGTCAAGATGGGCTTCATCGTACTGCCCTACTGTCAGGCCGACCCGACGCTGTGCAAACGCCTTGAGGAGGCGGGCGCCGCCGCCGTCATGCCTCTGGGCGCGCCGATAGGCTCGAACAAGGGTCTGCGTACGCGCGACTTTCTGGGCATCATAATCGAGCAGGCGGGCGTGCCCGTCGTTGTCGATGCCGGCATCGGGGCCCCGAGCCACGCCGCCGAGGCGATGGAGATGGGAGCCTCGGCATGCCTCGTCAATACGGCCATAGCCGTCGCGGGCGACCCCGTAGCGATGGCCGAAGCCTTCGCCCGCGCCGTCGAGGCGGGACGCATGGCATACGAGGCGGGCTTGGGCGCCGCAGCGGAACATTTCGAAGCCGAGGCCAGCTCGCCGCTGACGGCATTCCTCGACGAATAGTAACGGCAAAACGGCACTTCATATGGAACATATACAGAAGATACGCTATTCGCGCTCGGAAAAGGTCTACGTCCCGGGCCGCATACACCCCGAGATACGTGTGGCCATGCGCCGCGTCGAGCAGGTGCCGAGCGTCTCGTTCGACGAGCAGGGCGGTAAACACTACACGCCCAACCCCGACGTATACATCTACGACACGAGCGGTGCCTTCAGCGACCCGTCCATAGAGGTAGACCTCACGAAGGGGCTGCCGCGCCTGCGCGAGAGCTGGATCGTGGGCCGCGGCGACGTGGAACGCCTGCCCGAAATCACGTCGGAGTACGGCCGCATGCGCCGCGACGACCGCACGCTCGACCACCTGCGTTTCGAGCACATAGCACTGCCCTACCGTGCCAAGCGCGGCGCCGCCATCACGCAGATGGCCTATGCCAAGCGGGGCATCATAACACCCGAGATGGAGTATGTGGCCATCCGCGAGAACATGAACTGCGAGCAGCTCGGAATAGAGACCTACATCACGCCCGAGTTCGTGCGCCGCGAGATCGCCGAGGGACGCGCCGTGCTGCCCGCCAACATCAACCACCCCGAAGCCGAGCCTATGATCATAGGCAGCAGTTTTCTGGTGAAGATAAATACGAACATAGGCAACTCGGCCACCACGTCGGGCATAGACGAGGAGGTGGAGAAGGCCCTCTGGAGCTGCAAATGGGGCGGCGACACGCTCATGGACCTCTCGACGGGGGCCAACATACACGAGACGCGCGAGTGGATCATCCGCAACTGCCCCGTACCCGTCGGCACGGTGCCCATATATCAGGCTCTGGAGAAGGTCGGGGGCCGCGTCGAGGATCTCACGTGGGAACTGTACCGCGACACGCTCATCGAGCAGTGCGAGCAGGGTGTCGACTATTTCACCATACATGCCGGCATACGGCGGCAGAACGTCCACCTTGCCGACAAACGCCTCTGCGGCATCGTCAGCCGCGGCGGCTCGATCATGAGCAAGTGGTGTCTGGCGCACGACCGCGAGAGCTTCCTCTACGAGCACTTCGACGACATATGCGGCATTCTGGCGCAGTACGACGTGGCCGTATCGCTGGGCGACGGCCTGCGCCCGGGATCGATACACGACGCAAACGACGAGGCGCAGTTCGCCGAGCTGGACACCATGGGCGAGCTGGTCACGCGCGCGTGGGCGAAGAACGTGCAGGCCTTCATCGAGGGCCCGGGGCACGTGCCCATACACAAGATACGCGAGAACATGGAGCGGCAGAAGGAGAAATGCCACAACGCCCCCTTCTATACGCTGGGCCCCATCGTTACGGACATAGCCCCGGGTTACGACCACATAACCTCGGCCATAGGCGCCGCGCAGATCGGCTGGCTCGGCACGGCGATGCTGTGCTACGTCACGCCCAAGGAGCACCTCGCACTGCCCGACAAGGAGGATGTGCGCACCGGTGTGGTGACATACAAGATCGCGGCCCATGCCGCCGACCTCGCAAAGGGGCACCCGGGGGCGCAGGTGCGCGACAACGCCCTGAGCAAGGCGCGCTACGAGTTCCGCTGGAAGGACCAGTTCGACCTGTCGCTCGACTCGGAGCGCGCCATGAGCTACTTCCACGCAGGAAGGCATACGGACGGCGAATACTGTACCATGTGCGGGCCCAACTTCTGCGCCATGCGCCTGAGCCGCGACATACGCCGCGAGTACGGCAGCGGGGAGCCGAAAGAGGCTGCGGACAGCGGCGTGGAAACGGACGGCACGACACGATGACCGCACTTAAAGAAGCACTCGCGCGCACATGTACGGGACGGAGGGCCATAGACCGCATCGCGGTGCAGGCAGAGAATGACCCTGCGCTCTTCGCCGAGCTCGCCGCGATGACGGAGGACGACGACGCGACCGCAGCGTGGCACGCGGCATGGGCGTTGGAACGCATCGCAAGGCGCCGCCCCGGCCTGTTCGAACCGATGCGCGCCGTAATCGCCCGCAGGGCGATGGCGGAGACACGGCAGGGCGTGCAGCGGCTGCTGCTGAGTATCCTCAACCGGATGGAGACGCCGTCGGAACCGGATGCCGACCTGTTGGATTTCTGTCTCGACGGCATCCGCTCGCCGCAGTTGAGCATCTCCGCACGGTCGTTGTGCATAAAGCTGGCTTACAAATTATGCCGCACACATGCCCCTCTGGCGCATGAGTTGAAACTCTACCTCGAATACGGCGGCGGCGAGTGCCTGCCCACCGCCGTGGCTGCGGCCCGCCGCAACGCCCTGCGGGCGATAGAGCGGTACACGGCCGAAGCTGGAACGGCAGGGACAAGGACAAAAAAGCAGATATAAAAAATATGTTTTCAGACTGTTTGAAGGATATTTCGTGGGAGCGGACCACCGAGGCGATCTACTCCAAAACCGATGCCGACGTGCGGCGCGCCCTTGCGGCCGGGCACTGTACGGTAGACGACTTCATGGCGCTCATATCGCCCGCCGCGGCCCCATACCTCGAGACCATGGCGCGCCTGAGCCGCCGCTACACCGAGGAGCGTTTCGGACGCACCATATCGCTCTTCATACCGTTGTACCTCACCAACTCGTGCACCAACTCGTGCGTCTACTGCGGGTTCCACATATCGAACCCCATGAAGCGCACCATCCTCACACCCGAGGAGATAGAGAACGAATACCGCGCCATCAAACGCCTCGGCCCCTTCGAGAACCTGCTGCTGGTGACGGGCGAGAACCCCGCGCTGGCAGGCGTCGACTACATAGCCCGCGCACTCGACATAGCGAAACCATACTTCAGCAACCTCAAGATCGAGGTCATGCCCCTCAAGACCGAGGAGTACGAGCGCCTGACGCACCACGGCCTCAACGGCGTGATATGCTTCCAAGAGACCTACAACAGCGCCCGCTACAACGTCTACCACCCGCGCGGCATGAAGTCGCGCTTCGAGTGGCGTGTCGACGGCTTCGACCGCATGGGGCAGGCAGGAGTCCACTCCATAGGCCTCGGCGTACTCATCGGGCTCGAGGATTGGCGTACCGACATCACCATGATGGCCCGCCACCTGCGATACCTGCAGAAGCACTACTGGCGTACAAAATACAGCGTCAACTTCCCGCGCATGCGCCCCGCCGAGAACGAAGGATTCCAGCCCAACGTCATCATGAGCGACCGCGAGCTGGCGCAGGCGACATTTGCCATGCGCATCTTCGACCACGACGTCGACATATCCTACTCGACGCGCGAGCCCGCCGCCATACGCGACCACATGGCCACGCTCGGTGTCACGACCATGTCGGCCGAGAGCAAGACCGACCCGGGAGGATACTACAGCCACCCGCAGGCGCTCGAGCAGTTCCACGTAAGCGACGAACGCACCGCCGTCGAGGTCGAGCACGCCCTGAAGCGTCTCGGCCGCGAGCCCGTATGGAAGGATTGGGACGCCTCGTTCGACATGATAGCACCGCAACACCCCGTACGGCCATGACGCGCTACGACCGACAGAGGATCCTCGCCGAGGTGGGAGACGAAGGGCTGCGGCGCCTGCGTGCGGCACGTGTGCTCATAGTCGGTGTCGGGGGGCTCGGCTCACCCGCGGCACTATACCTCGCCGCCGCTGGCGTGGGGACGATACTCCTCGCCGACGACGACCGCGTAAGCCTCGACAACCTGCAGCGGCAGATACTATACACCGAGGCAGACATCGCCTCGCCCAAGGCCGAGTGCGCCGCACGGCATCTCCGCGCCCTGAACGGCGGGATCACAATCGAGGCACACACATTGCACGTCGGCAGGGAGAATATCCGGCAGCTTGCCGAGGGGTGCGACGCGGTCGTCGACGGCTGCGACAACTTCGCCACGCGCTACGCCGTAGGCGACGCCACGGCCGAGATGGGAATACCATACGTATACGGCGCCATATGCGAGTTCGAGGGTCAGGTGTCGGTCTTCAACTACGGGCCGCACCCGCGCTCGTACCGCGACCTGTGGCCCGACCAAGCCGCCGCAGAAAGCCATACCGCCCCGAAGGGTGTCATGGGCCCGACGGCGGCCTGCACAGCTGCCGTGCAGGCGTCGGAGACGCTCAAGATAATATGCGGCTACGGAGAAGTTCTCGCCGGACGGCTGTGGTCGACAGACATGAAGACAATGCAAACATTCATCTCGGAACTGCCATGAGACTGATACTCTATACCAGCCCCGACATCTTCGAGGGCGAAGCCGCCGTCATTGCGGCCATTATGGAGAGGGGCCTCGAGACGCTGCACCTGCGCAAGCCCGACGTCGAGGACGAACGCATAGAACGCCTCATATGCGCCATACCGGCTCGATACCACAACCGTATCGTGCTGCACAGCGCCTTCGCGCTGGCCGAACGGTACGGCCTGCGCGGCATACACCTCAACAGCCGCAACCCCCTGCCGCCGCAGGGATACAAGGGACAGATCAGCCGTACATGCCACTCGCTGGACGAAGTGGCGCGATTCAAAGGCGAATGCGATTACGTCACGTTGAGCCCCATCTTCGACAGTATCTCGAAACGCGGTTACGCCGCCGCCTTTACGCGCGAACAGATCGACGAAGCGCGCCGTGCGGGCCTCATAGACAATAGCGTCATAGCCCTCGGCGGTATCGACGAGAGCAACATCGCCGCAATACACGACATGGGTTTCGGCGGTGCGGCCCTGCTCGGGGCCGTGTGGAATACGCCCGCTCCGGTCGAGGCATTCATGCACTGTCTCCGCGCAGCCAATGATGCCGACGGCACCGCACAGCATCCCGCCGCCGTGCTCTCGATAGCGGGGTCCGACCCCTCGGGCGGTGCAGGCATACAGGCCGACATAAAGGCCATAACCGCATTGGGGGCGTACGCCGCAACGGCCATAACGGCCGTAACCGTACAGAACACGCTCGGCGTGCGGAGTGTCTTCCCCATGCCGCCGCAGGTAGTGTCCGACCAGATCGACGCCGTAATGGAGGACATCGAACCGCAGGCCGTGAAGATAGGCATGGTCAACGATGCCGAGATCGTACGCGCCATCGCCGCCGCCATACGCCGCCACTCGCCCCGATGGGTGGTATACGACCCCGTGATGGTATCCACAAGCGGCCACCGCCTCATCGAGGCGGAAACGACCGAGGTCATCGAACGCGAGTTGATTCCCGCCGCCACCCTCATCACCCCCAACATGAGCGAGGCGGAGGTGCTGTGGCGCCGCAAGATAACCTCTGTCGACGACATGGAGACGGCGGCGCGCGAGCTCGCGGCACGCTACGGCACGGCGGTCCTCGTAAAGGGCGGCCACCTTGCGGAAGGCCCCATGTGCGACATCCTCTGCAGCGACGGCCGTACCGAGAGGATCTCGGGCGAAAGGATCGTCACACACAACCTCCACGGCACAGGATGCACGCTTTCGTCGGCCATAGCTGCACTCCTCGCACAGGGGATGCCGCTTGCCGACGCCGTCGCCGAGGCCAAACGCTACGTCACCGCCGCCATACGCGCCGGCAGCCGCATGCAGATAGGGCACGGGAACGGCCCCCTGTGGCATATGGCCGGACGGTAAACGCCACGCTCGGGCACGGCGCCCGCCGGCGCCGCAAGCCATGCCCAAGATCCCGCCCCGTTCCAGTCCGTACAGGGCGGGGCGGAGTGCCATACGGAACGCAATACAATATTTTACGTCCTGTTTTTTGGAAAAATGAAAATCGCTCCATATATTTGCACCTGCAAATGGGGGATTAGCTCAGTTGGCTAGAGCGTTTGCATGGCATGCAAGAGGTCATCGGTTCGAGCCCGATATTCTCCACACGACGGGGCGCCGCGTAAGCGACGCCCTGTATTTTTATCCACAACCTTCGCATACGAAGAGGGGTACCACGCCTCCGAAGTGCCATTACAGTTCCCCTCCGCACGCCGCCGCCCGTAAGCGGCGCCCCGTATTTTATCCACAACCTTCGCGGACGAAGAGGGACACCACGCCTCCGAAGTCTCATTACAGTTCCCCATCCGCACGCCCGCCGCCCGTAAGCGGCGCCCCGTATTTTTATCCACAACCTTCGCATACGAAGAGGGACACCACGCCTCCGAAGTGCCATTACAGTTCCCCTACGCACGCCGCCGCCCGTAAGCAACTGCCTGCGCCCGTTACAAACATCCGTCCGCAGCGAAGCGGCAGAAGTCACATCTTCTCCAAAAGCGGCACTACGCGCCGCATAAGCTCCTCGCGCCGAGCCTTCGGCGTTACGGTATTGCGCAGCGTATAGAGATACGACGCGCGTATGAGTTCCCGCACCAGCGTATCGGGCAGGTCGCCCGCCGCAGCCACGGCACTCCAATACCGTTTGTGGAAATGCCACGCAGGCGTAATCTCCGGATAACGCTCGCGCAGCATCTCACCCTCGTCGGGATCATGTTTGACGACAATATAAGTAAAGTTCTCCATATCGGCACATGCGAACATACGGCCGCCGATCTTGTATACGAGCGTCGTCTCGTCGAACGGCGTCGACTCCTCCGTCTCGGGCAGGGAAAGGACATACTCCCGAAAGTCCATAATATCCATAACACGGCGTTTTACTTCAAAGTTACGCATTTTGGCACACCGATTGCTCGACTGAAGGCAGAATATCTCAAATAACGACTGATTTTATGAAAAAGATTCTACTCTACCTTTCGCTTTGCGCCTTCGCGGCAACGGCGCTGGGCTGCTCGCCCCAAGCCAAATGGAATCACGAACAGAAGAAGGCCATGCGCGACGCCCTGAAGGCATACCGCGAGATGGTATACCTTCAGGACCTGACCGATCCCGAGTTCGTGGTATTCACCGACGGCGTGGCCGGCACGCTCGAAGAGGCATTCCCCGTATACACGACATTCATCGAGATGCCCGCCGTAGAGGACACCGTCGATTTCTACGTCATAACCACCATCGTCGAGGAACTCGATGCCGACGCCCGCAACATGCGGCACCTCTACCCCTACCAGTATCTGGTGAGTCAGGGCATACTCCCCGAAGGGCTTACGCACGAACAGCAGACCGAATTCTATAAATGCTTTGCGCAAAAGGTCAATGCGCAATACTCGACCATGGACCAGTTCTTCGCCGCCATTCTGGCCGACACGTCGGACTTCTCGCAGCTGGCGCAGTTCCAGCAGCAGTGCGCCAACGACCTCTTCGACTGGGTTGTCGAGGTCGAGGAAGTCGAGGTCTCTGAAGATTGAACCGGCAACCAAATACAATAAAAACCCTTTTCAACGACAGAGGCGGACCCCGAAAGGTCCGCCTCTGTCAATATGTGTCCCGAAGGGCCGGTCAACCCTCCAGAAAATCCTTGTTCACGATAACCTTCACGCAGCGGTGGCGTATCTTGAACTCCAGCGGCGAGCCGCCCAGAATCTCGCCGTCGACCTCGATCGGCATCTCGGGCGACGACTCGATCCGCACATGCTGGCCTTGGAAATGGCCCACATGGCCTATTGTATAGATGCTGCCGTTGAAGAACCGCTTCAGACGGAACACCACGTGCCACCAGTGTATGGGACGTATGAGCGTTATGTCGAGCAGCCCGTCGTCGGCAACCGCTTCGGGCAGCTGCTGAACGCCGCCGCCGTTGTACTTGCACACGCCGATGGCAACACTGAACAACAGGTTGTTGTGCACGAGCTTACCGTCGACCCATACCTTCACCCCCGTCGAACGGTAGCGGAAATAGCTGCGCAGGATCGACAGCGGATAGAGGTGGCGGCCGCGGCGGCCCTTGTTCTTGTAGTGCTGGTAGCAGCGTATCACGTCGGCATCGAACCCCGCACCGGCCACATTGGCCATATAGCGCATCTGCGGGAAATGCGACTCCTCGTAATACACCTCGCCCACATCCTGCAGGAAGGTACAACCCTCACGGATGGCGCGGATGGCCTCCGAATAGTGGGTCGGGATACCGAACATGCGCACCCAGTCGTTGCCCGTGCCTACGGCCACCACCGACACCGTCACCTCGTCGGGCGAAACAGCCTGTTGTATGAACAGTCCGTTCACCACCTCGTGCAGCGTACCGTCGCCGCCGATGACGATTATGCGGCGGTAACCGGCGTTGACCGCCCGCACCGTCAGTTCCGTCGGATGGTGCTTGTGCTGCGAGAAGACCAGCTCGTACGGTATGTCGTTGTCCCGTATGAGCTTCGATATTTGGGGCAGGTCGATCAGCCCGCGGCCCGATCCGGCCACGGGGTTCACTATGACGAACCACTTTTCCGATATGTCGGCTGTCATCTGGCGCAAGGTCATCTCTCGGGCGCGTTTTCGATCGTATGTATCAGGAAATCGTAGAACCGCCCAACCGACGCTATCTCCACATTCTCGTCGGGCGAATGCGGGTAGTTGATCGTGGGCCCGAAAGAAATCATGTCGAGATTCGGGTACTTGCCGCCGATAATACCGCACTCCAGACCGGCGTGTATCGCCGTCACGGCGGGACGGCGCCCGTAGAGCTGCTCGTACATGCCAATCATCGTTTTCAGTATGGGCGACTCCATGTCGGGATTCCAACCGTCATAACCGCCCGAGAACTCCACCTCCGCACCGGCAAGCGTGAAGACAGCCTCGATCGAGTCGGCCAGCGCCTCCTTCTCCGAGCGCACCGACGAGCGCATCAGCATGTTTATCGTCACGGCCTTGCCGTCCGACACCACGCGAGCCACATTGTTCGAGGTCTGCACCAGACCCGCCATCGCCGTAGACATGCGCGCCACGCCGTCGTGGCACGCCACCATGGCCGCCATCAGCCGCGCCGCCGTATCGTCGGGAATGACCTCGCGGCAGGGTTCCGTCCCGGCAGCCTCCACGGCAATCGCATCCTCGATGCCGGCGAACTCGGCCCTCACCGTGGCGAGGAACTCCGCCGCCGCACCCTTCACCTTATCCATCTCGCCGCACGGCACCATTATCACAGCCTCGGCCTCGCGCGGGATGGCATTGCGCAGGCCGCCGCCGTCCACCGAGCAGAGTTTCATGTCGCACAGCCGCGAGATACGGCGCAGCAGGCGGAAGAGCAGGCGGTTGGCATTCGCCCTCTGGCAGATGATCTGTATGCCCGAATGACCGCCCTTGCAGCCGCGCACCGAGATGCGCAGCGCGGCATACCCCTCCGCGGGGGCCGCCGCAGCCTCATACTTCAAGCATACGTTGGCATCGAGGCCGCCGGCACAACCCACATAGAGCTCGCCCTCGGTCTCCGAGTCGAGGTTCAGGAGTATGTCACCCTTCAACAGCCCGGCCTTCAACCCGAAGGCGCCGTCCATACCCGTCTCCTCGGTAGCCGTGAAGAGCGCCTCGATCTCGCCGTGCCGGAGCGTATCGTCCGACATCACCGCCAAAGCCGCCGCCACACCTATGCCGTTGTCGGCACCCAGAGTCGTGCCGTCAGCCGTCACGCGGTCTCCGTCGATATAGGCATCTATGGGGTCGTTCTCGAAATCGAACTCCTTGTCCTTGTTCTTCTGTGCCACCATATCCACGTGCGCCTGCAGGATCAGCCCCTTGCGGCTCTCCATGCCGGCCGTGGCCCCCTTGTGCATGTAGACATTTCCGGCGTCGTCGACACAATGTTCTATGCCATGGCTCTCGGCGAACTCCACCAGATAACGTCGTATCTTCGCCTCGCTGTGCGAGGGACGCGGAATGCGTACGATCTCCGCAAAGCGTGCCCACACGCTCTCGGGTTTCAATGATTTGAGGTTTTTGTCCATAACTATTAATTTTTTCGAGTATTACACAACAATACGTCTATGCCGCCGGTTGAATACGCCCTTTACGGCATACGGCATATGCACGGGACGCCCCGCCGCGGCATTACCTTTCCGCCGCTACTTTTTTTGCGGGAACTTATCTATTTCGTCTTCACGAAATACGATTTCGCCACGCGACGATTTGCATCTTACATTTATTCCGTCCATCTCCTCAACCCGCCACTGCGTACCGTCGGCCTTCGACACGACCAGCTCCCCTATCGAGAACCTGCCCGAATGACCGCCCTTGGATTCAATGGATTTCATATATGCCTTGTTTTTCCGTTCCATCTCCCGCCTTGACATCATGTCGCGAATGGCCTTGACGTCATTGGTCATGGCCCATATCTTAAAGAACAAAATAATCTGAAGGATTCCGAACACGGACAAAACAAAACCTACTAACGATAACCCTGCTGCAATATCCATAACCGTATTATTTAAAAAAATTTCAATCAAACTGCGCCACAATAATGCCCGCAAATTCATACATGATTCCGGCTCGCCTTCATCCGTGTCAATTCTCCCATTCGGGGGACTCCTCCCCTGCCGTCCCGCGGTCGCGGCGGTCGAACGCCTCGACGATATACTTCACAAGATGGTGGCGCACGATGTCGCGGCGGTCGAACTCGACCATACCGATGCCGTCGATCCCGCGAAGCGTCTCCATGGCCCGCGTCAGGCCGCTGTCACTCTTGCGCGGCAGGTCTATCTGCGTCACGTCGCCCGTGACAATGAACTTCGCATTGCGGCCCATGCGCGTGAGGAACATCTTTATCTGCGACGCGGTGGTGTTCTGCGCCTCGTCGAGGATGACGAAAGCGTTGTCCAGCGTACGGCCGCGCATGTATGCCAGCGGCGCGATCTGCACCGTACCGTCCTCGAGGTACTTCTGCAGCTTGGCCGCAGGGATCATGTCGTTCAGCGCATCGTACAGCGGCTGCAGGTAGGGGTCGAGCTTCTCCTTCATGTCCCCGGGCAGGAATCCCAGCTTCTCGCCCGCCTCGACGGCAGGCCTCGTGAGGATCACGCGCCGCACCACCCGCTCCTTCAGGGCGCGCACCGCCAACGCTATGGCCGTATACGTCTTTCCCGAACCCGCCGGCCCCACGGCAAAGAGCAGGTCGTTCGTATTGTACAGTTCCACAAGCCGCCGCTGGTTCACCGTACGGGCCCGCACGGCGATGCCGTTGTTGCCGAAAACGATAGTGTCCTTATCGGAGGAAGCCTCCACTTGATCGCTCAACCCCGCAGAAAAGGCCTGCGAGACGACCTCACGCGATATATGGCGGTATTTTATATAGTAGTCGATGAGCGAATTCATCTTACGCTCGAAAGCCTCGACGCCCGCCTTCGAGCCGAGCACTCGCAGCGACGATCCCCGCGCCACGACCTTCACCGTTGGCGACAGCGCCCGTATCTGCTCCAAATAGACATCCTGCGCACCGTAAAGTTCGCGCGTATCGACCCCCTCGATGGGTATCAGTTTGTTTATCTCTTCCGAATCCATACTCTTTCTCAAAACATATAGCTCAAGCCGAGCGTCGCCCAATATGCGTATGCATATCCTTCGATCCCCTCGTAATAGTTGAGCGTACGGCCCATGTTTCCCGTAAAACGCGCATTGACATCCAAATGCTGCGACAGCCTCACCCCGAGGCCCGCGGCATACCCCACAGTCGTGCGCAAACGCCCGAACTCGACCCGCTCCGCACCGGCATCGTAACGCCCCGTCCCCGCCAGCGACAGTACGGGCCCCGCATCCAGATGCACAGGGCCCAAGCCCCGCAGCGAGAAGAGGAGCGGTATCTCCATCACATTCGAGCGCACGTCGTGTCCCGTCCCGTCCGATACTTCAGCGCGGATCTTGTTGAAGAGGTAGCCCAACTCCAACTGTACGGCATAGCGCTCCGACCAGCAAAGCGACATTACCAGCGCACCGCGGATTCCGAGGCGCGGCGCAAGCGAGAACCCCCCGGGGTCCGACACACCCATGTATGCCGCTGCCAGCGAGACACCCATCTCCATCCGCGCCGACGGCCGACGGCCGCCTTCCGACAAATAATAGGCATCATACCCCTGTGCCCGACACGCACCGAGACCGCAGACGGCAGCAACCGCCGCCAGAATAAATTTTCTGCAACCGATCAATCGACTCATATATCAATCGCGGACAAGAACGATTCAAACGTTCAAAGATAACCAAAGCGAACCGCAAAGCCAAACAAAAACGCGGATTTCGGACCCGCCCCTCTCCGTATTCTATACCAAAGATATGAAAATTTCACAAATGCAAGCGAATCCGCCGCACTGCCGCAGCGGCCGTCCCGCCGCCGCAATAGTCCCCGCACGCCATGTCCCGCACCGGCGCAAAGCCTCATGATGGATGCTCCGCGGCCGTGGTCGGGCATATCCGCGACGTGCGGCACGACGCGGGAACGCAGTATTCGCAGACCTTGCGGCGGGGAACATGCCTCCGGCGATTTTATTAACAATTATAACCCGAAATGCGCATATCGTTTTCCTTTTGAAACCAAAGGGATGATAATATTCAAACCTGAAATTGAAGCATGCTGTCGCGCCGCCGTAAAAAGGCGAAAAACAGGTCATGACGCCAAGGAAAAACAGGAGACAGCCTCATTTAGATGCAACATATACGGTTTTGACCGATTTATTGCATTTAATGGGTAAAATTTTACATTTATGGGGTGGGAGAATTTATAACTTTGTTAACGATAAAAAATGACTGCTAACATGTAAACAAAAACTGAACTGAAAACAAGCAAAACATTATGTTTTACCATCCGCAATCAAAAACGGACCTAACTTAATCTTTATTGTATGAACGTAAAAAATTTACTACTCATCTGTGTGCTCGCGATGGGAATGCTCTTCACCGGTCAGGCCAATGCGGCCGAGACACGGGCGGAAGTTCCCGCCGCTGCGGCACAGGACGGCCACACCGTTTCTGGTAAGGTCGTCGACTCCTACAACGGCGAAGCCATAATAGGAGCCTACGTGACCGAGCAAGGCAATGCCAACAACGTCGTTACGACCGACGTCAACGGAGAATTCAAGATCACCATCTCTAAAAAGAGAGGATCTATCGAAATCTCTTACATCGGTTATAAGACAGCCACTCTCGACGTAACGGGCGTGAGCGACCTCGAGGTCAAGCTCGAGAGCGACAACCAAGTCGAGGAGGTCGTTGTCGTCGGTGCCGGCGTTCAGCGCAAGGTCTCTATCACGGGCGCCATCACGTCTATCGAAGGCGACCAGCTGCGCACCTCGTCATCATCGCTGACCACGGCCCTTGCAGGTAAGCTGGCCGGTGTGATCCAGATGAACAACTCGGGAGCCCCGGGCTCGACATCCGAGTTCTACATCCGCGGTATCGGCACCTTCGGCGGACGCACCACCCCCCTTATCCTGCTGGATGACGTGGAGATTTCGTCTGGCGACCTGAACCGCATACCTCCCGAGACCATCGAGAGCTTCACCATCCTGAAGGATGCGTCGGCTACGGCCATCTACGGTGTGCGCGGCGCCAACGGCGTGATGATCGTCACCACCAAGAAAGGTAAGACCAACACCCGTGCCAAGGTGGGCGTCACTATCGAAAACTCGTTCGTCCAGCCCATGAGGATGCCCGACTTCGTCGACGGCGCCACGTGGATGGAGCTCTACAACGAGGCACAGACTGCCCGCGGCGCATCAGTCGGCCGCTACTCGCAGGAGATGATCGACCTGACGCGCAGCCACCAGTACCCCCTCGTATACCCCGATGTCGACTGGCAGGACGTGATGTTCCGCAACATGAACGTCAACCAGCGCGCCAACATCAACATCACCGGCGGCGGTAACCGCGTATCGTACTACATGAGCCTCCAGTTCAACCACGATACCGGTATCGTGGACGCACCGAAGGACTACGTATATAATAATACGATCCAGAACTACGACTACATCTTCCAGAACAACATCTCGTACCAGCTCTCGCCCTCGACGACCATCGACCTGCACATGAACGCGCAGATCTACCAGCGCAACGGCGTTTCGGAGAGCGTCAACGACCTGTTCGACTATGTAATCCGCACCAACCCCGTGATGTTCCCGCCCACCTTCCCCGCACAGAGCGAGGACGACCGCCACGTGCGCTTCGGTAACGCGATCCTCACGGATACACGTACCCGCACCAACCCCTACGCCGCCATGATGGACGACCACAAGTCGACGAAGGAGAACACGCTGAACACCACGCTGAAGATCAACCAGAAGTTCGACTTCATCACCAAGGGTCTCGAACTGACCGCCATGGTCAACTGGAAGAACTGGGCGACTAACTCGTTCACGCAGGCCCTGAAGCCCTACTACTACCGCATCCTCGAGGGTTCGTGGAACATCAACAACCCCGACGTCTACGAGCTGGAGAGAATCGGCGAGACCGGTAACGACTACGTGACCGAGTCATGGGCAAATCCCAATGGCGACAACACCTTCTACTTCGACGCGCGCCTCAACTACAACCGCACCTTCGGCAAGCACAGCGTAGGAGGCCTGCTGATGCTCATGATGCGCAGCTTCCAGCCCGCGAACGCGCTGCCGCAGCGCAACCAAGGTCTCTCGGGCCGTTTCACCTACGACTTCGACCAGCGCTACTGGCTTGAGTTCAACTTCGGTTACAACGGCACCGAGCGTCTGCCCAAGGGCGACCGCTTCGAGTTCTTCCCCGCCGTATCGCTGGGTTGGGTGCCGAGCAACGAAAAGTTCTGGGAGCCCGTCAAGAACGTCATCGACTACATGAAGCTCCGCGGATCGTACGGTCTGGTAGGTAGCGACGGCTTCGGCGGCAACCACTTCCTCTATTTCGATACCGTAACGATTCAGGGAGGTAGTGTCTACACCACCGGTCCCGCAGTCGGACAGCAGTGGTCGTTCAACAGCCACGCAATCTCTGGCTACGCTGTCGACGGCGCAACTTGGGAGCGAGTGAAGAAGCTCAACCTCGGTATCGACCTGTCGCTCTTCCGCCAGCTGAACATCACGGCCGAGTACTACAAGGACAAGCGCGACCGTATCATGCTGCAGCGCGCGTCTTGGCCCTTCATTCTCGGTTACTGGGATGCAGTACCGTGGGGTCAGGTCGGCGAGGCCGAGAGCCACGGTTTCGAGTTGAGCGTAAGTTGGGACAAGCGCATCACAAAAGACTTGAACCTCAGCCTCCGCGGAAACTTCACTTATACGCAGAACAAGTATGTCTTCCTCGATGAGCCCGCATACGAGTCTGTATGGCAGATCAAGACCGGCAAGCCTCTGGACGGCTTCCGCACCGAAGGCTACATCGCCGACGGCCTCTTCACCTCGCAGGAGGAGATCGACAACAGCCCCGAGCAGCTGCTCGGTTCTACCGTACGTCCGGGTGACGTCAAGTACCGCGACGTGAACGGCGACGGCCTCGTCGACCAGAACGACCAGGCGGTCATATCGCCCTACGGCAACCTGCCGCGCATACAGTACGGTCTGGGATTCAACCTCCAGTGGAAGAACTGGGATCTGGGCGTCTTCTTCAACGGTTCGGCCAAGCGTACCATCATCGCAGGCAATATCCAGATCTTCGGTAACGACGACCGCAACGTGCTGCAGTACATAGCCGACGACGCATGGCGTCAGGACAACCCCGACCCGAACGCGAAGTACCCCCGTCTGGGACTGACCTCGGCCGACCAAGCCAACAACTTGGTATCCAGCACATACTGGATGCACAACGGCAATTTCATCCGCTTCAAGACCCTCGAGATCGGTTACTCGTTCAAGTTCGGCCGCGTATACATCAACGGCGACAACCTCGCCGTATGGAGCCCCTTCAAGCTGTGGGACCCCGAGCTCGCATGGAACAGATACCCCCTGTCGCGCACCTTCACGCTGGGTGTTCAGCTCAAGTTCTAACAAACATTTAAAACAAGTATATATATGAAATTCGGATATATAAAAACCATCGCATTAGCCGCATCTGTAATGATGCTCGGAGCATGCGACTTCCTCGATGTAGCGCCCGCGAAGCGCGCCTCACTCGAAGATGCCATGCGAGACAAGGCCAGCACTGAAGCATGGCTGAGAGGCTGTTACTCTCAGGTTGCATCCAAACATCCTGTTAGCACAACGCGCTACGAGGCATCTACCGACGAGTTCGTCTGCCCCGACAAGTGGTCGGAGTACGACCGCCAAGTCGTGGCATACTGCACCGTCAACGCATCGAACATGCCCGATTCCTATTTCCGCCACGTATACGGAGAGTTGGGTAACTTACACCTTTTCGAGCGTGAGCTCGAGCGTCAACACCCCGATTTCCTTACCGAGGATGACTACAACAAGTTTTACGCCCACATAGCATTCTTGGAGGCATACTACCACTTCAAGCTGCTCAACTGGTTCGGTCCCTGCCCCGTCATGGATCACCACTACGAGACGGACATAACACCCGACCAGTACCCGGGCCGTTCGCACTACGACTATGTGGTCGACTTCATCTGCCAGCGTCTCGACGACGCATACCCCAACCTTCAGGAAGGGTTTGCACAGGACGACACCTACGGTCTGGGCAACAAGGCCGCAGCATTGGCCCTTAAGTCACGAGTTCTGCTCTACGCGGCATCGCCCTTGTGGAACGGCGAGTTCCCGTGGCCCAACTGGCAGAACACCAACTACGAGACTCCGGGCTACGGAAAAGAGCTCGTAAGTTACACTTTCAGTCTCGACAAGTGGAAGCGCGCAAAGGTTGCTACCGAGGCTGCTATCAAGGAGGCCACCAATGCCGTAAACGGCCGCAAGCTCATGCAGATTGAGGATGCTCTGAAGATGGCACGGGATAGAAGTGTGCCCATCTATGAAGAGGATGGCGGTAACTACATCCCCGTAGATTTCGAGGGTGAAACAGACGAGGAGATTGCCGCAAAGAAAAAGGAATTCGCCGAGCGTGTGATGCTTATGCGTTACGTCGCCGCTTCCGACGAGCCCATGGGTAACAAGGAGTATATCTTCACCTGCTTCGACAGCAACGAATCAGTCCGAGGCGGTAAGCCGCGTAATATTGTACAAAACAACAGTGGCGGTTGGGAAGGCGGCTGGAGCGGCGTAAGCCCCACGCTGCAGATGGTGGAGACCTTCTACACGATCAACGGCAAGCGCCCCGCAGACGACCCGAACTTTACCCCCGAGAGTCAGTGGCTCAAGTCGGCAGGCCGCGAGGGCCGTCCCGAGATCATCAACCTCAACTGCAACCGCGAGCCCCGCTTCTATGCATGGATCAGCTTCGACGGCTGCGACCTCGGTCCCCTGCTCAGCGACGGCAAGCCCTTCCGCCTCAACCTGCGCGCCAGCAAGAACGAGGAGGGCAGCGGCTACAACACCTCAACGTCCCGCGACCTGAACCAGACCGGTTATCTGACCGACAAATTCTTTGCGCCTCATACTCGTTTTACTCGTGCTTCACAGCCTTGGAGCGGAACCAGCTACTCGTTCCCCGCACCGCTGATCCGTCTGACGGAGCTCTATCTGAACCTTGCGGAGTGCTGCGCCGAAATCTACATGAACACCGGCGACGAGAAAGAACTCGAGCAGGCTCTTACGAACCTCAACCTGATACGTACTCGTGCAGGTGTCCCCGAGGTTACGAAGGCTGATTGCACCGGCGACAGAACCATCCGCGACTGGGTCCGCAACGAGCGCGCAATCGAGCTCTTCATGGAGGGCCACCGCTACTACGACCTGCGCCGCTGGGTAGTATGCGACCAGTACCTCGCCGCAGGCGTCCGCACCGGTCTCGACGCATTCGTCAGCAAGCGCATCGATCCCACCATCGAGGAGTTCAACCAGGAAGTAGTAGTAGACGGCGCATACGTTTGGATGGACCGTATGTATCTGCTCCCCATCCGCAACCAAGAGCTCTACTCTAACCCGCAGATGGTTCAGGCACCCGGATATTAACAGTTAGCAAAGAATAGAATATGAAACATATACTGATAAAAACAGGTATCGTCGCAGCCGCAATGTTCTCATTCGCTGCGTGCGACAACTCGGAGTTGGAGCTCGACAACCTGATCCCCGACGAATACAAGCGCGTAGTCTGCATCAAGGATGCTCCTTCGGCAGATATGCAGTTGTTCGACGTAGGTGTGGAGATGAAATCGTCATTCACAATTATCCGCGCCGGCGGCGACCCGTCGCTCGAGGCCGCAACTTCGCTACGGTCTATGACAGCGGAAGAACTTGCAGTATACGGCACAGACTACGTTCTCGTGGATCCGTCATACTATACCATACCTTCGGAAGTAACGTTTAAGCCAAATCAAGGTTATGAGATAGTAGATATAAAGTTCTCACCCGAAAGCATAGTCGAACTCCGCCAGAAGATCGCCAAACTCGCAGTAGACAGCCCCGAGCAGGCTTACTATGTAGCCATCCAGCTCGAGCAGAAGGGCGAGACCACTGTCAACGACGAGAAATTCTACATTCTCCGCCGTCTGGTGATCTCTGATGCAGAGCTCCAGTTCAACGTTACCGGCGACGCTACGTTCAAGGGCAGCACCATGGCCCTGACCGTATCACTGCCCTTCGAGAATGACTTCAACATCGGATGGGACATCGAGTTCGAATCGGCATCTGTCGAGGCCGATAACGGAAAGTCAGCTGCCTCTATAGGCAGCCGGCTGGAGGCCAAAATCCTGCGCCACGCTCTCCCGCTGGAGGCTATCCAGAATGCCGACATCAAGACTCTTGAGCCGGGCAGCAACTCGTTTACCTATAATATTACGATGCCCGAAGGCACTCCGTACGGAACCTATTACTTCAACGTCAAGTTCGGCAATGCGACGCTCAACGGGGCTCCGATCGAATCTAACGCAGACGGTCTGGACGCAACGGTACGCTTCGACTACTGGCCGGGCGTGGACGTAGCCAGCACGGGCGCTTCGGCATCGGCTTTGAGCGCCTACGCTACCGTAGTTCCGCAGAATGCCATGACCTTCGTTCCCGAATCGCAGGAGAACAGCGATCCCGCATCGCAGGCAATCGACGGCAACATAAGCAACAAATGGGAGAACCTGTGGAGCGGCAACGGCTACGGAACAACCTCTCTGCCGTTCAACGCTGCACTCGACCTCGGTTCGGAGCAGACCGTAACGATGGTTGAGATCTGGCGCCGCAACGACGGCTTTGTAACCGACCTCGCCAACGTACAGTGCTACGCAGCCGAGTCGCTCGACTACAGCGACAGGGAGAACATCAAGTACACGAATCTCACCTACCTCGGCACACTCGACTTCGAGGGTTCGAGCGACCGCGTGAGGGTGTTCACCGTACCGACAGTCAATACCCGCTACCTGCTGTTCTACTTCGGTGCATCGAGACGTGGCAGCGCGGTATCTATCGCGGACATGTGCGTATGGACTCCCAAGGTGGCAGAGACGCCCGAGGATCCCGAAAACCCCGAGAATCCCGAAGAGACACCGGAGACTCCCGCCGAATAATATGGGCACAAGGAGAATAAATCAGTGTTGACCAATCCGCGGCGACAGTACGGAGGCTACGATCCCTCCCACGCGCCGCAAACAAAAAAGCGAAGCCGCACCTGTCATGGTGCGGCTTCGCTTTTTGCATGACAGGCCGCAAAATCGCATGACGGATCGCCAACGCCGCATGTAACAACATACCCGTGCCCCGACAACGGCAAAATACGTTTTCAAGCCTCATAAAACACTATATAAGACATACTTCACTGTACGCTCCAAAAAAGGGAACATTACGCTAACGGCCGGCAGCACAAATGGAGCGAAAGAATGCGGGAATGGTCAAAAAATGAAATTTTGCACCAAAAATTGCAAAATACCGCCGTTTTTATTACATTTGTGTTAACCCGATAGCCCTAAAATCGTGAAACACTTGTCCGCCATTTATAGAATTGCCATTATATCGCTGCTATTGCACATCGCGGCCGCCACGGTATGTTATCCGGCTGACATCGCGCCGGACCCCGGCATGCCGTCCCTGCCCGAAAGGCACAACAAGATGCTGACGGCAAATGCCGCCGCTGCAGCCACCGACAGCAACGATAACGGCAAAACACTCATCATACGCATTCCGCTACCGACGGAGGAGGTCATTGTCCTATGCGCCGTTCTGGGAGCCGCGATCCTCGGTATAACCACCGCGCGCCTAAGAAGACGAAAGGCCGACGGCAGGGGAGCCGCAAATGGCCGTGCGCTCGCGTCCGACGAGGGAACGTGCCACGACGCGGGAAGCGCATACGGCGTACAGCCCCAAGATACGGTCGTTCCCGAAATGCCGCAGATACCCCATGACGTCAGGGCACGGAACGCAACGGCCGCAGACGGCAAGACACAGGCAGACGAGCCCCAAAACGAACCGACAATAAGGGGGGGGGTCGTGGAAAAGGCGCCGCGCACACGGCCGCAAGGTTCAGTCGGGACGTCCGAGACGGCTGCAGCCGCGGAGACCCCGACGGCCGCCAAAGCCCCAAACGCTCCCGCCGACGGCATCACGGCGGCAAACACGCCTCAAACACAGCCCGCATCCGCAAGCGACCGCGAACTGGCATCGCGGCTCGAAGAGTTTGTGGCACAGCACATGCACAACGTCGATCTCTCGGTCGACGATATCGCTGCAGCGATGTGCATGAGCCGCTCGACGCTTTTCCGCCGCATGAAGCAGATATACAGCATGAATCCCAACGAATACCTGCGCCAGCGCCGCCTGTCGTACGCCGCCGAGCTGCTGCAACAGAATAAATACTCCATATCGGACGTATGCCTGCTGGTGGGATTCAACTCCCCGTCATACTTTTCATCCTGCTTCAAAAAGCAATACAACGTCCTGCCAAAGGATTACAGGGTAAGATAGCCTGAGCAGGGGCCAATACGAAATGCCGCAACGATCGGCGGCAAAACGGCCGCCGCTCCCGCTGATACCGGCAGCAACGGCATCAGCGGCCGGTATGGTTGTGGGCCGCTGCGGGCGGAATGTGCGGAGTTGCACGGCTACGCGAACTTACAGTATTGCATGAATCGAGTATGACATGCTCGATCGCGGCACGCGGCATTCGGAAAGGCGACACGGCGGAGCGTGGCAAAAAATTTGCTCCGCTGCACTGCTTTTAGTATCTTTGCACGCACAAAAAGTGATCGCACAATGAGTTTAGTAGCTATCGTAGGCCGCCCCAACGTGGGCAAATCGACCCTCTTCAACCGTCTTGTGGGGCAGCGCCAAGCCATCGTGGACGCCACGGCCGGAACCACACGCGACCGCCACTACGGCAAAACCGACTGGAACGGCAAGGAGTTTTCGGTGATAGACACCGGCGGCTACGCTGTAAACAGCGACGACCTCTTCGAGGAGGACATACGCCGTCAGGTGATGCTGGCCATCGACGAGGCCGACCTCATACTTTTCATGGTGGAGGTAAGCACGGGCATCACCGACCTCGACATGATGATGGCCGACGTGCTGCGCCGTTCGGGAAAGCCCGTAATGGTCGTATGCAACAAGGTCGACAACTACGATCTGATATACCTCTCGCACGAGTTCCACGCACTGGGACTCGGCGCGCCTTACTGCATAAGCTCCATGTCGGGCAGCGGCACGGGCGACCTTATGGATGCCATCCTCGCCGCCCTGCCGGAGGATGCGCGCGCCGAGCAGGAGGAGGATCTGCCCCGCATAACCATCGTAGGGCGCCCCAATGTGGGCAAGTCGTCGATGACCAACGCCCTGCTGGGCGAGGAACGCAACATCGTCACCGACATAGCCGGCACTACACGCGACTCGATACATACACGCTACAACAAATACGGAATGGACTTCTACCTCGTAGACACGGCCGGCATGCGCAAGAAGGGCCGCGAGATGGAGGACCTCGAGTTCTATTCGGTGATGCGGTCTATACGCGCCATCGAAAACTCCGATGTCTGCATACTGATGCTCGACGCCCAGCAGGGGCTCGAATCGCAGGACCTGAATATACACAACCTCATCGTACGCAACCGCAAGGGGTGCGTAATCGTGGTCAACAAATGGGATCTCGTGGAGAAGGAGAGCAACACAATGAAGGAGTGGCGCGCTTTCCTCGAGAAGAAACTTGCGCCATTCAACGACATACCCATCGTCTTCACCTCGGCGCTCAACAAGCAGCGTATCCTTGAGGTTCTGCAACAGGCAATCCGCGTCTACAACTCGCGCCGCCGCCGAATCCCCACCTCGGAGCTCAACGACTACATCCTGCCCATCATCGAGGACTACCCTCCCGCCTCGACAAAGGGCAAGTACATACGCATCAAGTACGCCACGCAGCTGCCGACGCCGACGCCGCAATTCGCCTTTTTCGTCAATCTGCCGCAATACATCAAGGAACCCTACCGCCGCTATCTCGAGAACAAGATACGCGAGCATTGGGACTTCTCGGGCGTACCCATGCAGATCTATTTCCGCCAGAAATAACCTCGCACACATGAACGGCACATCGGCAGGTGTGCCGTTCGCATATCGTTGTAAACGATGGGACCAAACGCAACACCATATCCGATACCGTCATCCTGCTTCCGCGTTACAATACCCGACACGGCCGTCATCTTTATGCACCGAGGTAAGCGGCCTCGACATGGAGATGGAACAGATAGTATACCGCAGCGGCGACAGCATCATACGCCACCCACATATGTGCGGCCTGCGGAAATCGGGTGACGTGACCCTCAAACGGTGCCGTACGGACGACGTGCAGGCCCTGAAGGCGTGGCACGACGCCGTACGCTGCAATAATGTCAGCCGCAAAAATATCACAATCGAACTCCTCGACGAGGAACGGAACGCCGTAACGCATTGGTGCGTCACCAACGCATGGCCCAAGAAGATAGCGGCCGCACCTGCGACGGGGCGTGCCGACGACCGCACGATCGCCTTCGAAACCATAGTTCTGGCCCACGAAGGCGTCACCGAAGAATAAACCGCATACAGTCATCAAAAAACGCGAAAAGAGCCCCATTTCAAGGGCTCTTTTCATATATGGGCAACTTTCCGGTCCAATCGTCTTCGGGGTGCGGGACGGCCCTTCAAGGCTCCTCACCGGTCATCGGCACGATGATACGCTCCGACACATCCATCCGGTACGCATTACTGCCGGCCGTACGGCTGCGGCGGAATTTCAACGGCGCGATAAGCGTTTGCCGCGGGTGTATCTTCTCTCCGCTGTTGTGGGCATGGTAGACGATATAGTACCTGCCGCCTGTCTGCAGCAGGGCATGGTGTCCCGTACCGACATACCCGCAGTGGCGGTGAAGTATGGGATTTCCCTCACAACGCTCATAGGGGCCCATGACATTCTCCGCAACAGCCACACCCACGGCGTACTCCTTGCTCTGGTAGTCGTTGCAACTGTACGTGAGGTAATACATGCCCTTGTACTTGACAACCATCGGCCCCTCGGCCACACGCGCCTGCACACGCTCCCACGTACCCTCCTCGGCATCAATGAGGCGCCGCGCCGTCTCAAGTTTCACCTCGTGCAGGTCGGGCGTCATCTCTGCGACCCATATCACATTGCCCGCAGTGAAACGCACCCAGAACATGTAGGGCGTACCGTCGTCATCGAAGAATATCGACGAGTCGATACCCTTCTCGTCGAGATAGGGACGCTTCTCCAGCTGCACGAAGGGCCCGCACGGCGAGTCCGACTCGGCACAGCATATGTGTTCCTCGGCGCTGTACACCATAAGGTAGCGATCCCCCACCCTGTAGACCTCGGGCGCCCAGAAGAAATAGTCGCCCCAAACGTCGTCCCTGTGCAGCGCAAGGCCGTTTCGGGCGTTGCCGCAACGGCCGCTCCAATGCTTCAGGTCGCGCGAACGGTAGACCACAATGCCATCATCGGCGTGCGTACCGTAGATATAGTACCATCCGCCGTCCTCCAGCACAAAGGGGTCGGCCAACAACAGCTGTCCCTCGCGGGCCGCGACACCGTCCGGCACTGCCTGCGCGCACACCGCACATGGTACTGCCAATGCCGATAGCACGACAAACCACAAAACTCCAAATATCCGATCCGATTTCGTCATATCAGTATGTATGTATGCTTGCGCCCTGCGCCGCGGGCAGGTAGTTTATACCGTACCAGCACATCTGCAGCAGCAGGAACGAGAAGACGATGATCGCAAATGCCGCATTGCGGTCCTTGGGCCGCACGGCCCGCAAATGCAGGTAGAGAAGGTAACCGAGCCATGTAGCCGCGGCCCATGTCTCCTTGGGGTCCCACGTCCAATAGTCGCCCCACGCCTGCTTGGCCCACAACGCGCCCATGACCATGCCCAGCGACAGGAACGCCCAGCCTATGCGCACGAGATTGTCGCACAGCCCCATCTCGTCGTCCGAGGGTTCACGGCGCGATGACCGCAGCCACAGGTAGAGCGCAAAGAGCGTGACGGCACCCAAAAGCGCATAGGAGAACATGTATACGATCACATGGGGCACGAACCAGACGCTCTGCAACGCCGGCATGAGCGATTTGTTGTGTATTTCGGGTTTGAAGAGGTTGATGCAGACGAAGACTATCGACATGACGCTGCTGAACGACAGTATCCACTTGTAACGCCAGCGCGCATATACCGCCACGCCGGCAACGGAGAGGAAGAACGAGTACCACAGGCGTGTCTCGCCCATCGTACGCATGGGCGGCCGTTCGAGCGACACCCACATGCCTATGATGAAGGCAAGGAATACGGCCGAGCCGCACAACGACACCGCCACAGCCCCCCACGGGCGTTTCGTGCGATAGGCCGCCACGGCCCCCGCAACCCAGCACACGGCCGCCACGGCCGCATACCACAAGAGTTGGTCCCAGCTCATCGTTTCACCTCCTTTCTTCCGCCGCGGCGCCGCACAGCGGCACCCCTGCGTTCCGTTTCCGCCGTTCTGCCGCCCGTACCCGTCCCGCACGCCGGGACTTCGCCGCCGGCCGCCGGCATACCGTCACATCTTTCCCTGCCGCCTATGCGCCGGCCGCCCGCCGTGACGAACATCACGACACCTGCCGCCAGCAGCATCCACAGTGCGACATGCGCCGCACCGTACCACGGGTCGCGTATGCACTCCAGCACGCTGGTATCGCTCCAGCGCCCCTTCGAGGTGTCGTACCCTACCTGATACACGCGCCACGACCCGACACGTGCGGGATGGTTCACCTCGATCTCCACATCTCGGCGGATACCCTCCCCCTCCATGATATTCACACGCGAAAGGTAACGTTTCGCCTCACGCCGCGGCATAGCCACGGCCATGCCGCCGGCAAGCATCAGATACGACGGCTCGAATATGTGGCTGCCGCAGCTGACCCACCCCTTGAAACTCTCGCCCGTAACGGTATTCTCCGCCGAGACATAGACCGCAGGTGCGGCCCCGACGTGTTTCATGGCACGCCAGTCGCTCTCCTCTGGCATATGCCCCGCCATGTCGATACTGTGCTCGGCACGTACGCGCCAGCCGTCGATGACGGCTTCAGCCCCGTCCGCCTCAACCGAAAGGAACTCGCGCGACGAACTCTCGCGCCGCGTATCCAGAAGGTAGAGTTTCGGAGGATACTCCTCGATAGAGAAGTCATCGAGCGTCAGTGCGAACGGCAGCTGCACCTCATGCCCCGCGTCGTCGCGGCCGATGTTTACAGGCACGCCGACACGTGCAGTAACCATGCAGCGCACGGTGTCGCCGCTGCCGAAGGTTCCGGCCGCGAGCAGTACGAACACGCCCAGATGGGTCAATACGGCGGCCGGACGGCGGCGGCGCAGGTGGTGTATATCCGATACCGTGCGTATGCCCAGCGTGGTCATGAAGTAGAACAACAGCAGGTTGAAAGGCCACGAGGAGGTCATGCGAGAGAACCCCAGCGCACCGACCCACCCCTCGCGTGCGGGGTCCTGCCGTGTAAGGCCGAAGACGATCACCATCGCGCCGAAGGCCGCCAGCGACGACAGGCAGGCCTTGTCGTCACCCAGCTGCCGCAGCCAGCGCCACCTGTTGCGCAGGGCGTACGCCACAACCAGAAGGTAGAGGTAGTTCACCGCAAGGATCAATCCCCACGGGTAACGCAGCAGCGAAGTGTCTATATCGCCTACGGTCAATTGCAACGTTGTGCCCACTACGAATAGTAAGGCACAACGCAGAAAAGCTCTTTTATAACCCCATTCGAAGGTCATAGGCAGGCATTACATTAGGCTTTCTTCCACTGCTCGCGCAGCAGAGCCACGGCGGCGGGCACCGTCTGCTCACGGTCGCCCTGCGAGCCGCACTCGAAGCTGATATAGTGCTGGTAGCCGATCTCCTTCAGGGCGCGCATTCCGTCGATATAGTTATCCTTCTCGCCATCCTCGCCCGGCATGCTGCGGCGGCCGCGGCTGGCTACGTGTACGTGCTGCAGATACTCCGATCCCGCCGACATGAAGGCTGCGTAATCCGACGTCTCCTCCATCATGTGCCAGAAGTCGCCCATGCACTTCACGCCCGCACTCTTCGAGTCGCGGCAGATGGCGGCGGCATCCTCCACAAGACGCAGATAGAACGCCTCACCGCGGTTCAGCGGCTCGAGTATCACCGTCGTGCCGCACTTGAGCGCATACTCGCCCAGCTCATGGAGCTGCTCGGTGAGGAAATTGCGCGTCTCCATCGTATGGGGCTTGCAGGGCTTCTGTCCGTTGAAGGCGGGCACCATGATCACACCCGTCGAACCCAGCTCGCCGGCCGCGGCGACGATGTCGCGCATCGTCGAGTCGAACTGCGCCTTCACTGCGGGGTCCTCGGCCAAAATGAAGCCGCTGAAACCTGCGCAGATAGCCGACACCTTGATATTGCGGCCCTTGAGCGCCTGCTGTATCTCGTTGACACGGGCTGCGAGGTTGCCGCCGCCGGGCTCGAAACCTACCACACCCAGATTCTCCATGTAATCGAGCTTCTCATTCAGGCTGCTGCCCGGGGCTATGCCCTCTTGGAACGACAGTTTGAGTTCGGCCTTGCCGCCCTTCTTGGCTGTGCATGCCGCCATAAGCTGTGCAGGCGCACCCGCCACGGCTATGGTAGCGGCTCCTGCCAAAGAACGCTGTAAAAACTCTTTTCTATTCATAATTTGTTTTGTTAAATTCAGTTTCCAACTCTTTTATAAACTCCGCTACGGCCTCCGTATCCTCCGCACGAGGGCTCCACGGCGCAATATTCTCCGGCGCAATGGGGGCATACGGACCCTGCTTCACCTCGAAAAGTACCGTATCGTCCTCCAGAACCACCAGACCGTGCCACACGCCCGCTTCTATATCGAAGCCGCGGCACGGACCCGATGCGCTCACTGCACGGCGCTCTGCGACGCTGCCGTCGTCACCGTATATCGTAAGCCCCACGCTCCCGCGCAGAACCACGCAACTCTCGCTGCGCGGCGGCGACAGGTGACGGTGCACCGGAAGATAACTGCCACGGTGCATCACGTTCAGCAGACGGTTCACGGGCTCGTCCGTCGAGCGGTGGAAGTTGTAATTCATCCGCCGCCGCGGCGAGCGGTGCGCCTCCGCCGCCACGCGCCCGAAAAGCGCGTCATCGAAAAATTCCGTTTTCCCTCTCATCGAAGCCGGCCCGCCGCCGGAGTATTCAACGAAAAAAGGGCAGAGATGGAGTCATCGGCTCCCGCTCCACCCTTTGTTCGCATTTATCCTGTTATTCGACTATTTGCCGCTGCCCGGAACGGGTACGACATACTTCGACATATCCATGGGACCCATCTCCAGCTTCTCGGGCATGTAGTCCAGAGCCGAAGCGCTGATCTCGTCCCACGTTACGGTAGCGCCGGTATATGCAGCCTCACGGCCCATCACGCCGGCCAGACACGAGATGGCGCAAGCCTCGGCCTCATCGTGGGCCTCGCCCTTGCGGATGTGGTTAACCCAGTCGACATGCTCCAGAACATAGGGGTTATGCTGCTGGAATGCTGCCTGAGCCGCCTCGTCGTCGAACTTCCAGATAACGTTGCCGGCAAGGTCCTTGATCTCGTTGTTGTAGCTGTTCCAAGAGCCCATGGTACCCTGAATGAACTCGCCCACGTTGTTACTGCAACCGTCGATCTGACGGCACATGCTGTGCAGGTGGATACCGTTCTCGAACTCGAAATCGACGCTGAACTGGTCGTACTGGTCTCCCGTAATACGGCGGTGGCGCGCACCGAATGCCGTAGCCTTGACGGGCTTCAGACCCGACATCCACAGGAAGACGTCGATATTGTGAACGTGCTGCTCGACGATATGGTCGCCCGAAAGCCACTTCCAGTTAACCCAGTCGCGGATCATCCACTCCATGTCGCTCCAGCCCTGCTGACGCTCGCGGTACCACAGCATGCTCTGGTTCCAATATACGTTACCGCCGGTGATCTGGCCGATATAACCCTCCTGAATCTTCTGGAAAGCCTCGACATAGGGACGCTGGTGATGGCGCTGCGTACCCGTAACCACGCTCAAGCCCTTGGCCTTGGCCTGCTTGGCGGTAGCCATGATCATACGGTATCCCTTGGGATCGACTGCGATAGGCTTCTCGAGGAACGAGTGAACGCCCTTCTCCGTAGCGTACTGGAAGTGTACGGGACGGAATACGGGAGGCGTAGCGATAACTACGAGATCCACACCCGAGTCAATAACCTTCTTGTATGCGTCGAAGCCGACAAAGCAGTTCTCGGCGGGGACATCCTGATTGTGATGCTCCTTAAGGTTCTGGCGAAGGCCCTCCAAACGATCCGAGAAGGTATCGCCCAGAGCGGTAACCTTGATGCCGTTGGCTGCAGTCAGAAGGTCCACGATGGCACCCGAACCGCGGCCGCCGCAGCCGATGACACCGGCCTTGAGCTCCTTGCCGTCGATGGCCTTGTCGGGAAGCTCGGGAATATAATACTCACCGGCCTGCTTCAGAGGCGTGTAGACGGGGCCCTTGTTTCCGCTGCAAGATGAGAGGATAGCCGACGATCCGACCATGCTCGATACGCCCAGAAGTGCAGAATACGACAGGAAGTCCTTTCTGCTGATCTTGTTTTTGCTCATAATCGTAGTAGTTTTATAGAGTTAAAGTGTTGTAAGTCGTCTCTTCATTCATCGCCCCGAGCGTTACTGGGCCGACACCCCTTCGGGCACCTCGCACACGACGCGGAATCCTATACCCTTAATATCCGAGTACCACCAGATGCTCTTGGGGTTCTGCGGGTCGGTCTTGAGCCATGCGTCGTGCTCGGTGTGGGCGCGTGCCGCGCATCGCATCTCCGACGCATCCTCATTGTAGAGGCCGCCGCGGACGACATGCTCCTCACCCGATGCGGGGCCCTGCGGGTTGGTTGCGCCGTCCTGAAGCTGCGAATACGCATCCTCGGCGTACCAGTCCGAACAATACTCCATCACGTTACCCAGCATATTCTTCAGTCCGAACGGGTTGGCAGCCATCTTCGCCGGCTCCTGCGTACGGTTCTTGCTGTTGTTCACATATACCACATAACGGTTGATCACGGCAGTATCCGCACCGAAAAGCCCGTTCCAGAATCCCTCGTTCGAGAACTTCTTGGGACTGCCCTCGAAGAAGTACGGCGTCGAGGTGCCGCCGCGGGCCGCATACTCCCACTCGGCCTCCGTCGGCAGGCGGTATTTCTTGCCCGTCTTCTTCGACAGCCACTGGCAGAAGGTCTCGGCGGCATAGTGCGTCATGGTGATGGCGGGGCGCTCGCCCATACCCCAGCCCTGATCGGGGAATCCGAACGGCGGCGTGGGGCCGCTTATGGCATCGACATCCTCACGCGAGTTGTTGGCATACACCTCCTCGGGCGATATGCGCCCCTCGGACATAGTCTCGCCGTAGAACGCCCAATACTGGTCCCACGTAACCTCCATCTCGCCCATGAAGAAGGGCGACACGGTCACGCTGCGCTGCGGCGACTCGTCGCTGCGGCGGAAAGGCTCGTTTTCGGGGCTGCCCATGGTAAAGGTCCCGCCCGGAACGGCTACCATCTTGAGCGAAGCCGACGTGCCGGGGATGGTCTCCGTATAGTTCTTGAATTCGGTGACGGGCGTAGCCTCGGTATATATCTCGGCAGCCGCGGCCGCAGCCGTAGGCAGACCGGCCATCTGGCCATGCTGATAGTTGGGGTTGTAGTGTCCGGCATCGAGGTGGCAGCTGATGCACTGCAGGTCGAGTTTCTCCTCGTTCTCCTCATAATAGAGGTGCGCCGTCACGCCATCGTCGGTGATACCCTCGGGGAAGAGGTTTATATGGCACTCCTTGCACGACTCGTTGTATACGATCTTGGTGGCGTACTCCAACTCGCCCTTGCTGTCCCAGTCAATATCCTCCTTCTTCTTGGTTATGTACGACCATACGTCCTTCATGCCGGTAGTGGCCTTGGCCTTGAAATGGGCGAACGACCCTTTTGGCGGCAGGTGGCACTCCACACAGTCGGTCTTCACGCCGCTGCCGTTGTTGTAGTGTATAGACTGTTTCCAGCTGGCATCCGACTCGGGATGATAGTGGCACATCATGCAGGCCTCGTTCGACGAGCTCTTGACATAAAACGAATTGAGAAGTATCATCAGCGAGAAGCCGACGACAAGGCCGGCCAAGCCGACAAGCAGAAATTTCTTTTTACTCCCTAATTTAGACATAATAAATCACTAAACCGCTCAAAAATCAACAAAAAGACTATACGGAATATTCCCGCACCGAAACCCGAACGCCCCGCCATAAGAAACCGGACGTCCGCTTGATGTCATAATTTACGTCAAAAGTAGTAAATTTTTCACCAGCAGCAAACAATTCCGCACATTTTATTAAATATTTTTCTTATACGGCGGCTGCCGGCGGCGTCCGAAAACACCCGCCGGCAGCCCGCATCCAATATAGCGCCGTTTGTCAACGGGCACTCGCCGTGTCCGTTACGCGCATGCGCTATTCTTCAACCCACTTGTGCCATTTCTGATCACGATCGTAACCTGCGGCCACCATCGTCTCGATGAACTGCATACCGCGGACACCGTCCTCCACCGTGGGGAAATCGAGCCACTCCTCGCTCGGCGTCTCGCCGGCGGAACGGGCGCGCACCGTATACGCGAAGTTGCGGTAGATGTTGGCGAACGACTCGATGAAGCCCTCGGGATGGCCGCCCGGAACACGGGTGTTGTGCTTCGTGAAATCGGTAAGGAAGCCGTAGGCGTTGCCTATGCGCACCTCCTCGGCGGGACGGTCGATCCATTTCATGTAAAGGGTATTGGGCTCCATCTGGCGCCACTCGAGGCCGCCCTTCTCGCCGTATACGCGCAGGCGGATATTGTTCTCCTCGCCCGTAGCCACCTGCGTAGCCTGCAGCAGGCCCGTGAAGCCCTTGTCGAAGTGCAGGAAAGCGCACGCATCGTCATCGACGGGGCGTCCCTCGGCCACACGCTGCAACTCGGCGCAAAGCTCCGTAACGCGGCCGCCCGTAACATACTCCGCAAGATGCCATGCATGAGTACCTATGTCGCCCACGCATCCGCCCTTGCCGGCCTGCTTCGGGTCGTTGCGCCAAACGGCGTTGTTGCCGCCCTTAAGCTCGATACGCTGCGTAAGCCACCCCTGCGAGTATTCCACGAAGACACGGCGGACACGGCCCAGATCACCGCGCTCGACACGCTTCTTGGCCTCCTTAATGGCGGGGTAACCGCTGTATACGTGTGTCAGGGCCAACGTAAGACCCGTCTCGCGCACCTTGTCGCGCAGTTTGAGGGCCTCCTCGAGCGACATGGTCATGGGCTTGTCGATGACGACATTGAAACCCAGTTCGAGCGCGCGCATGGCGGGCCCGAAGTGGAAACGGTTGGGGGTGACGATGGTGACGAAATCCATACGCTCCTCTGCCGGCAGCGACGCCTCCTTCTCGAGCATCTCCTCCCACGTAGTGTAGATACGGTTATCGGGTACATAATACGAACGGCCCGAGCTGACCGATATTTCGGGATTGACGCTGAAACATCCGCATACAAGCTCGATCTCGTTCTCCATAAGGGCCGCGCGCCGGTGAATGGCACCGATGAAAGCGTCGCTTCCGCCGCCGATCATGCCCATCCTCAATTTTCTGTTTTTCATTTCTATAGTTTTAGGTAATAGTAAATTTATTTCAAATATATAATTTTTTACACAACCGTGCAAGCACCTGAAAAACAATACCGACGTGCGCGATGCGGCCGTAATCCCATTTTCCCGCCGCCGAACCCGTCCTCCCGCAACGTATAGCACTGCCTCTCAGCTATATGCGCGCAAAGAATCTTTCGGTTGCAAAAAACCGGAAAAAAGACAAAGGGAGAATGTTCTCCATCAATCGGAACACTCTCCCTCTCCTCATATGCCGTCACGGCGTCCCGCCCGCCCTACGCAAAGCGGGGGATCCTGCCGGCGGCGGACCGCATGGCGACGCATCACACCATCGCCGCGACGTCCCAGACGAAAGCCCGAAGGCCCTGTTTCTCATTGGCCCTGTCAAGTTCCTTGAGGCTCTTGAGAAACTCCTCGACCTTGCCGTCGTCGGTAACCGTCAGCAGCGCCGAGTTCATCGTTGGCCATGCATGGTTTCCCAGATGGGGTTCGCCGCTCTCGCTGCCGCATCCCATAAGCTCCTCCCAGCCCGTGTATCCGCGCATCTGCATACGGTTCATTATATTGAGCACCTCGTCATATATAGACTGGTTGCACGCTACAAAGATCGCTTTCATAACTGTTGCTGCAATTTAAGTTCCTTCTTCTTTCTGCGGTTCTCGCCGTGCACGGCGAACGACGTGTAGAGCGTCGGGATAAGTATCAGCGTGATGAGTGTCGAGAACGACAGACCCCATGCCACCGACATACCGAGCGAATTCCACATCTCCGATCCGACACCCGTACCCACGGCCATGGGGATCATACCCAGCACCGTCGTAAGCGTCGTCATCAGGATCGGGCGCAGACGGCTGCGGCCCGCCGTAACCACGGCATCGTATATATCCATACCGCGCTCGCGGCAGAGGTTCGTGTAGTCCACCAGTACGATACCGTTGTTCACAACGATACCCATAAGCATCAGCACACCCAGCAGGGCCATCACACCCATAGCCGTATTGGTCGTCACAAGGCCGATCAACACGCCGACCACGGCGAACGGCATAGAGAACATGATGACGAAGGGATATGTCAGAGACTCGAACTGCGAGGCCATGATCACGAAGACCAGAATCACCATCAGTGCCATCAGCGTGGCCAGATCGGTAAATGTATCCTGCTGGTCCTCGAACGTACCTCCGAGACTCCATATATATCCTGCCGGCATATCGATGCTCTTCATTCCGGCCTGTACCTCCTCTACCAGATCACCCATGGCATATCCGTCGGCGACAACGCCCGACACGGTGACATAACGCTCACGGTCCTTGCGGTCGATCGTAGGCGGCGTATAGGCCTCCTTCACAACGCCCAGATCGCGCACCTTGATGCCCTTGCCCTGAGAGTTGTAAATGGTTATGTTCTCAATATCCTCAACCGACTCGCGGAACTTGCGGTCGTAACGCACGCGGATGTCGTACTCGTCACCGTCCTCACGGTAGTACGAGTTGACCGAACCGTTGATACGGTTACGCAGATACATTGCCGCCGTAGTCACGTCCAGACCGTTGAGCGAGAGCTTCTCGCGGTCGAAGTCGACATGATACTCGGGCGTATACTCGTCACGCGAGATGGTAACCTCGGAACATCCGGGCAGCGTACGCATCATATCCGACACCTGCTGTGCGAGTTCGTCGGTGGTATCGAAGTCGTAACCGTAGATCTCGACGTCGACACCGCTCTGACCCATCACACCGCCGTGCTGGCCCGACACGTTCACATTGTACGTACGTATTTCGGGATATTCGTTCAGAATGGCACGCATGCCGTCGCCGATCTCCGTAAGGGTACGTTTACGCTCGGTCTTCTCCACCAGTGATATGTTCATCGAGATATAGTGCGTACCGTTGTCCTGCATCGACGCGAAGGCATTGTCGGTATCGGCCTGACCTTCGGTGAGGTTCACGGTGATGATCTCGGGATACTGCTTGCGGAAGCGGTCGCTTATCTCGAGTGCAAGATCGCGCGTGATCTCCTGTCCCGTACCTACGGGCAGCTGTATCGTGACTCCGATACGGGCGTTGTCCTGCACGGGGAAGAACTCCGTACTCAACTTCGGCGCAAGACCGAACACGGCACCCGCAAATATCGCAACGGCACCCAGCATCACAACCTTGCGGTGGTGTACGCACCAGTCGAGGATACCGCCGTAGAAGTTGTTGAAACGGGCCATGACGGCGTCGATCTTACCTTGGAACCACGCTTTGGTAGGGTTCTGCTTCATCATGAGCGAGCAGAGCACCGGCGTGAAGGTGATGGCCGCGATGGTCGAGACGGTAAGAGTGATCGACACCATCCATCCCAGCGCGTTGAACAACACGCCGGCCATACCGCTGATCATCGTAAGGGGCAGGAACACGGCGATGGTGGTAAGGGTCGAAGCCACGACCGACACACCCACCTCTTTTGTCGCGAACATTGCGGCCTGCCGCGGGCGGGAGCCGCGGTCGATATGCGTGGTGATATTCTCCAGCACCACGATGGCGTTATCGACGACCATACCGATCGAGATCGAGAGCGAACTCATCGAGATTACGTTCAACGTGTCGCCCGTAGCCAGCAGGTAGACGAGCGCCGCGAGCAGCGAGATGGGGATCGTGAATACGACCACGAAGGTGGCACGCCAGCGTCCGAGGAAGATGAACACCACGATCATCACAAGGATAAAGGTCGTGGCGATGGTATCGCGCAACGACTTGACCGTCGATATGATGTTGTCCGACGTATCGACGATCGTATATATTTCGACATCCGACGGCAGCGACGGCGTTATCGTCTTCAGCAGCTCCTGTACGCCCTGCGCCACGGCCACCGAGTTGGCGCCCGATCGCTTCTGCACCACGATCATACCGCCCTTCTCGCCGTTGTTGAAGGTCTCCTGCGTACGCTCCTCGACGGTATCCTGCACGCGGGCAACATCCCGCAGGTAGACCGGAGCCGTACCGTTATGCCCAACTACGATGTCGAGCATCTCGCTGGGGTCTTCGAACTCCTGATCCACACGCAGCGAATAGGTGTTAGAGCCCACGTCGAACGTACCGCCCGGGGTGCTGCGGTTGGCGGCGGCTATGGCCTCCGAGATAGACTCGATAGAGAGGCCGTATGCCTCGAGCTTGTTCGGGTCGCAGTATACCTGTATCTCACGCTGGGCAATACCCGAGACCGAGACGGTACCTACGCCGCTCACACGCGCCAACGGCGTCGCCACTTGGTCATCGAGGATCTTGTATAGGCCCGGCATGCTCTCCTCGGCCGTCACGCCCAAGATAAGGATGGGGATCATGTCGGTCGAGAACTTGAAGATGATGGGGTTGGTCACGCCGTCGGGCAGCGTGGTAACCATGTCGAGTTTGTCTCGCACGTCGTTCGTCGCCACATCTATGTCGGTACCGTACTCGAATTCGAGCGTTAT
This sequence comes from uncultured Alistipes sp., assembly GCA_949296635.1. Lineage (GTDB taxonomy): Bacteria > Bacteroidota > Bacteroidia > Bacteroidales > Rikenellaceae > Alistipes. Next base: position 42,139 of record CASFQF010000002.1, read on the forward strand.
GACCGAGATGTTCTCCTTCGATGCCGAGGTGATGTGCTTCAGGTGGTCCACGCCATTGAGCGAGTTCTCCAACGGCTTGGTTACGTTGTTCTCAATATCCTCGGCGCTGGCGCCCGAATAGGCCGTCATCACCATGATGGCGTTTGTCTCGATGTCGGGCATCAGGTCGATACCCAGCCGAGTAACCGAGAAGAGGCCCATCACGGCGATCGCCACGAATATCAATATGGTCGATATCGGGTTATTGACCGCTGACTTGTATATATTCATCGTTTATTCGTTTACACGTTCCACACTAACTCCGTTGTTGAGGGCGTTCTGCCCCTTCACTACGATCTCGTCGCCGTCGGCAAGGCCTTCGGTAATCTCATAGCGGTCGCTCATACGGCGTCCGAGCTCCACCTTCTGGTACTTCACCGTACCGTCCTGCTGGTATACATATATATAACGGTCACCCGAGCCCATCTGCTTTACTACCGCGCGGTCGGGCACAACCACGTTATCGCGCGAACCGTAGTTCATCGTCACGCGGGCATACATTCCGGGCTTGACCATCTCATCGCTGTTCGTCACGACGATCTCCACGGGGAAGGTATGCGTCGAGGGGTCTATCGCAGGCGTTATGCGCGATACCTTTCCCTCGAAGGTGCGGTCGGGCAGCGCATCGAGCGCCACGTCCACGCCCATGCCCTTCTTGACATACGAATAGAGCGACTCCGAGACGTTGACCATGATCTTCACGGGACGTATCTGCTGGATGACGAAGATGGGATCCGCACCGACCATGTCGCCGTTGTCATAGTTGCGCGCCGTCACCACGCCCGCGATGGGCGAGCAGAGGGTCGTATTCTCCAGCAGGTTGTCGTAGTTCGACTGCGACAGCTCGTATTCGTTCTTGGCCTCCTCCCATGCGGCCTTCGACTCGCCGCCGAACTTGTAGAGTTCGTCCGCGCGCTCGAATGCCGCCTTGTCGGTCGCCAGCTGCGACTTGGCCTGCGCCAGACTCGACTCGTCCATTTCGGCCACGACCTGTCCCGCCGTGACATGATCCCCCACATCGACCAAAAGGCGCGAAATGCGTCGCGACGACTGGGGCGTTATGTTATTGACGGCATACCCCTCGACATTGCCGGTGAATACGCTGATCTGGTCCACTTTCTCGACATGCACCACCTCGGTGGTCACTTTCGGCTTCTCCTCGGCGGCCGCCTGATCGACATTGCCGCTCTTCGATCCGCAAGCTACGCTCGCCATACAAGCACCGCCAGCAAGCAGTGCCACGATAACATTACTCTTCATATTCATCTATTATCTTTCTTGTTTATCCTTTCCGATTATTCATTCTCGTCTCCCTCTTCGGGCATCTCATAGGTGCCCCGGATCTTCTCGAGCGACACCTGATTGACCAGATAGTCGTATATGGCCGTGCTGCGTGTCAGCTCGGCCTGCGTATAGGCCAGCTGCGAATCGTCGATCTCGACCAGCGTACCGTCGCCCACCTCGTAACGCTTGACCGAGATGTCATAGCCGCGCTTGGCCTCCGCTATGCTCGACAGCGACGAGTTGTACTGCTTCAGGTTCGTCTGCATGTTGCTCGCGTACTGCATCATCGAGGTGCGGAGCGTGCGTTCGGTATTCTCGCGCTGGAGCTGTATGTTGCTCAGGTTCAACTTCGCCTGCTTGACGTCGGCGCGGCGTTTGCCGCCGGCGAAGATGGGTATGTTGAGGCTCAGCGTCGCATACGAATAGGGGTTCCACGTATACTGGTTGAACTTGAAATTATCCTCCATGGCCGTGAAGTTGTAGTTCGCCGAAAGATTCAGCGTGGGCAGGTTGGCCGCGCGCTGCATCTCGAGGGTCTTCTCCAGCTGGCGCTCCTGAATCTCGAGCTGCTTAATCTCGCTGTTGCGCTCGGGGTTGAACTCCATATCGAAGTGCGAGGTCATCATGGGCTCATAGTCGGCCAGCGATCCCGCGCAGTCAATATCTATGTTGAGGTCCATGCCCAGCAGCGCCTTGAGCTGCCACAGCGCCACCACGATCGAGTTCTCGGCGTTGAGCACGTCGGGTTCGGCATTCGACACGGTCACTTTCGAGCGCAGGAACTCATACTCCGATACGGATCCCACTTCGTATTTCTTGGCCACGATCTTATGGTTCTCGACGGCATTGTCGTACACGCGCTTGTATACGGCATACGAATCCTTCGCCAGCAGCACCTGATAAAAGGCCTTCGACACCTGCTCGATCATGTCTATGCGCGAGCCGCGCGCCTGCTCGACGGCCAGCTCGACATCCATGGCAGAAATCTTCAGCGACTTCCACAGCTGGGCGTTGACCAGCGGCATGGTCGCCGAGAATCCGCCTTGGTAGATATTGCTCGTACCGACGGTCATCGTCTGGTCCATGATGTGCATCGTCTGCTTCTTTATGTAACGGTTATAGGTGGCCGAAGCGCTGATTTCGGGCCACAGCCCCGCATATGTGCCGCGTTTGGCATACTTCTTCACCTCCACCGTCTGGTCGGCTATCTTCACCGTGGGGTTCTCGCTCAAGGCTATCTCGAGAGCCTGTTCGAGCGTCAGCATCAGCGGTCCGGAACCTGCCGAGTCCGCCATCTCCTGCGCCGCTGCGGGCGCCGTTGCGGCACACATCGACGCCGCCAACGCAAAAAAGAGATTCTTCAGTTTCATAAATTTCGTTTGCTAAATTAATATCGTCACTTGTTTCCGTCTTCGTTGTCTTCGTTGTCTTCGGGTTTATGATCCCGATTGTTCTTTATGTTCTGGTACTCCGGCCGCGCAAGGATCGAGTCTATCATCTCGATTCCCTTCAGCGACGAAACGCCGCGCAGGAAGTTTACAGCCATACAGCCGTAAGCATCCTCCCGATTAACGCCTTCGGGCAACATTATATTGTACTCGCGCATGAGCATGCCCGACGTCTGGAAAAAAAGCATCGTCACCAATTCTATGTCGACGCTTTCGTCGAGGTAGCCCGCCTTGCGGCACTCGCCGAGAATACTCTTCATGCCGGCCATGCCGTTCGCGGTATATGTCGTCTGCACGCGGTCGTACACCTTGGGGTAGAACTTCTTCATGTTGTTCATCAGACGCCACTCCGACTCGTCCCATTTGCCGAGGATCTCCAGAAAACACATCAGCACCGCTTCAAGCACGTTCTCACACATCCCGGCCCGCTTTTTCAACGCCAGATGCAGTTTCTCGCGGTGATGGATGACGCTTTCGTACAACAGCTCCTCCTTGTCGCCGAACATCTCGTAGAGAGTACGCTTGGACATACCCATGGCATTGGCCACATCGTCCATACGGACAGACTTGATACCCATGGTGATAATCATATGCCACACATGTTCCTCTATATTCTCGCGTTGTGTCGTTGTCATCTCGTCCAATATATTCGGCTGCAAATATACACAACAAAACTGAAAAACAAAAAAAGTTTTCTTGTTTTTCGGTTTTGCCGATTCCCGATAAAAATCCTATCCACGCACCACGACGGGGAAGTGGCCGCCGCGGACAGACTCGGCGGGCATTAGCCCCTAACTACCAATAAAGTATAAGCGGCACACATCTCATAGCGCCGTTTCCGCCTACACACACGGCTCCCCGCACGCATACCGCGGCAAATGCCCCAAAAGGACAACAATTACCCATAACAGACACATCCTCGAAAATTTGCACGGCCGTGAAAAGGCAAAATCCGCCGACGAAACGCCCATAAATACCGCTAAAAGTGCATTCCATACCCCGCCGCACCGCTACATAACATATATCGCAATACCCGAACCGCCACGTCGGGCACGTATTCCGTCAGCCGGCGCCGCACTTCTTGGCGGTTATCCAAATTTTAACTATATTCGTAACCGTCAAGGCCATCCTTCACCGAAAAGGACACAGCCGCAGAAGGATGGCATGCGACACAGACCCTAAACCCGTTATACCCATGAAGACACACACCCTGATCCGCGTATCGGAATACCTATTCGGCACGGCTGCCGCGGCTCTTGCCGCCTCGTGCGGCGCCCCGCACGGAGACCCCGCCCGTCCCAACGTCATATACATCATGGCCGACGACCTCGGCTATGCCGACATCACCCCATACGGCCAGCAGCTCATCGAGACGCCCAATCTCGAGCGGCTCGCAGCGCAGGGTATGCTGCTGACGCAATGCTACTCGGGCTGCACCGTCTCGGCGCCGTCGCGCGCCTCGCTCATGACGGGCATGCACACCGGACACACCTTCATCCGCGGCATCGATCGCTACCTTCTCTGTGGTATCGCTGTCCGGAGGATCCACACCGATGTTGATCTTGAACTTATTATAAGCTCTCAGGATCTTACGATCTGTTGTGGGTTCATAGAAGTCAAAGTCACCGAAGTCGTCCTCTGACTGAATTCCCTGCAGGATCAATGGCTTTGTTGTTGCCGGAGCGATCTTGTTATCCCCATACCGCATCAAGGTGTACATGTAGTATGCCCGATCTTCAATGTCATTCCGTTTCTTAATGATCTGAACATTGGCGTCCACATCATTGATGTAGTTGATGATATCATGCTCGGTCGTAACATTGTCCCGTCGAGTCTTGGCGTCGATCAAGTTCTTCTTGATGTCTGCCAGGGTATCTCCATTCTGGGCACCGGCTACATCG
>CASFQF010000003.1 GCA_949296635.1 uncultured Alistipes sp.
ACAAATCGAATTTCAAAAATGTCAAAGACCGATATGATTCTAGTGAACTGAATTTATTTAATTTTTAACCTTGTCCATTTTTAGTGGACAGTAGTGAAGTTGTTTTTATAAAAATATGGCCTTATACCGACGTATACAAACAAGACGCTCGCCACCTCGTTGGTTAATAGGGAAAATTACATCAAAGAGAAGCGGCTGTACCCATTCGCCTTGCAGATTAAGCAAACCATAGCGACTTCGGCGACCGATGACGTTAAATTGCGTATGGTGATTGGTCAGTATATCATATTTCGGAGAAATAACCTCATGGCCATCAAAATCCACAAGTCCATACTTGCCGTTACGACAGATACGAAACAATGTATCACCATAGATATCCACACAATCACAATTTAGACGGACCAGATGTCCGCTACGGACATTTAACAGGGCATATCCGTTTCCATCACATACCAAAGCCCGGCCAGTATCATCATACAGCCATGCCTCATCCCAGCACGCCTTTGTAAGATGACACCCATCGGGAGTTTGGAATCCAGTTTTACCGTTTCGGTAGTAGTATTCAATTTCCATGCATCTGCATTTTCGACAAAGTAAGGTCTATGGTGTGCCAGAGTATAGCTTGGCAGAACAACTTGGCAGAATATTTAGTGCTTCAGAGACATGATTATCGGATGCGGTCCGAACAATAACTTTTGCGGAGGTAGGACGGGCAATGGACTCCCGTCCAGACCGAGTCAAAATGGTCGGCCGCAGCATCTACCAACCCCGGTTTATCGGTCAGAATGCCTGCTTCTATGTTGCGTTTACCCTCGCTTTTCATGCCGATGTCGGCACCTGTCAGATTGGCCGAACCAACGTAGGCAACCTCACAGTCGAAAATCATGATCTTGAAATGAATCCTCGGGCACAGTTTGCGCCTCAAACCACCCCATAAGGCAGGGTATCGGTCGAAATCCGCACGAAAATTGGGCCCCGGTTCCTTGGCGTGCATCAATCGCACCTCCACACCACGCCGTACCAGAATATCCAGCACAGCGAGGAATGGTTCGCGTCCCGTTCCGACCTTTACATACAGATCCTTGATGTCGGCCGTACCTATCCAAAGCGAGTGCCTTATGCGGGCCACGCGACTCAATACTTCATTATAATGAGCCGTATCGGCTATATAGCTTATCATCTTTTGCTAATTGTTTCACTCGAAACGGCGTATCCGCAAAAGCAATATTCAGAATAAGGTACGCTCGTTTTTTGAGTTGATAAAGAACCATTCGTTGCCTTTGTTAACAGCAATACGCTCCTTATCGTCCCAATATATTATTCTGTCGTATTCAAAAGGGACTAGTTCCTCTCCACTTGAAGATAACAGACCATATTTCCCGGGCTTTTTCTTCCCTCTGTATACTCTCCACGATGCAGCAGTAATCAAATCAGACTGATTACCATAAATACAATACTTCAAAGGAGCTACCTCCGTAAGTGCTCCATCTGCCTCAATACGGACAATACATGCTTCAGAAGAGTCATGAAACTTGTCGTTCTCATATTGGACTATTATCAAATCATCGTCTCCGGAGATTGAATATAATGACCTATTGCCATCAGTCGGAATAACCGTATTACCATAGAGATCCTTTAACCCGGCTTTATATGGTTCATAGATTCTGGTACAGACATATTTCTGATTGAGCAGGTATATATTATCATAAATAGGCGGAATGACCTCTTGCCCCGATTCATCCAACATTCCAAACTTAACCGCAGTCTTTCTCGAGACCCCGTATATTGTATATCTTTTTTTACATTCAAGATACATTAACTTTTCTTCGACCGGTAATTCCGGCGCGCCTTTAGATGTAATTGCCTCTCCGTATTTATCGATATAGAACCATCTCTTATCCTCTTTTACCAGTACCGGCATTTCCACATCTCCAGGATATACGCAGTTGTATTCCCTTGAAAAAGGAACAACCACGTCGCCATCCGGGGTCATAATCCCAAAAAGTTGAGTCTTTGGATCCTGCACAATGAAGTTTCCTCCGCACCATCCTATAAAACCATGCTTCATTGGAAGAATCTGCCGACCAGTGTAGTCTGCTATCCCTGCTCTGTTTCTGGTAAAAGTACGAAAATATCGACCATCACTTCCTGCAATTGGAATCGGATTGTATTTTTCATCTATATTAACGAATATACCTTTGATCAAATCGTAATAGCGCGCATACCGAAAAGAATTCGAGCGCTTATTGAAAAATCTAACATACCGAGACTTGTCTGTCCTCAGGCTTGTCGGAAATTCAGGTTTAACAACAATCGCGCCATCTCGATCAATTAAGCCGAATTTCTGATCCCGCCCCTTTCCCATGGCAAAAACTGCACATCCATTATAACACCCCTCCAAATAAGAGATATGCTTGGAATCCAGTATCATATTAGTCATTGCTGTTATGTGTGTATAAATTATATCCCACATGTTTCATTTGGGCACGCAGCCATTGTGGTTCCAACACCTCGATTTGCCCATCGGTGTTGGCGGCATGCGTCAGCAACTCCTGGAGAAAATCGAACGTTGGCCGCAGACGGTATTCAAATACGGATGAATCTTCCGAAATCTCAGTCTCTTTCTGAGTGGAGTGTAATGGCAATGTACGGATATAGTGTCGCTGAATACCTGCTACGCGCACCCGAATCTGTTCCGGTTTGCAATTTCCATCAACTACCACTCCAAACGAGTCGGCAAAATAGGCTTGCGGGTCAAAATCATCGGGCAAGACAAACAGATGCTCCGACATGCGTAGATCCCGGATGCGGTCCAATGCATAGATGCGTAACCGGTCGTCGTTCGTGCCACATGCCACGACATACCACCTTTGACGGAATACCTTGACACAATATGGAGCTACTTCGAAAGTGTGAGATGTATCGTTCCAGAAACTTTGGTAAGTCATCTCTATGGTTCTGCCATCACGCATAGCCTCGATAATCTGTGTCAGGAAACGCTGCCCAGAAGGAATCTCCTCGAAAAGAATGCGCCGTTTGAGGTGGTGGCTTTCGTTAATGAGGCGGTTTACGGCAAAGGTGTTCAACAGCCACGTCCGCACGCCTCCCTGCTCCATATCTTCAGCGTGTTCGATATAATAAATATAACCTCCCTTGCGATTACACTCGATGTTGATATCGAACATCTGCTGGATGGCGTTCTTGTGGTTGTGGAAAGTTTTCAGGGGAAACTCCTCGCCGGTCTCGTTAAGCGATGAGCGCCGCCAGCGTTCGTTAATCTCCTCGAAGGTAATACGACCGGCTCGATAGATCGTATCAACCAGCCAGACATAACGGTTGAAAAGCATAGCCGCATTACCTTTAGACGAGGTCCGCGTGTTTAGGTTATTTCTCATAGTTTATTGTGTTTAATTAATTTTCCTTGTTCTCCTAAAGGCTACTGTCACAAAAGTAGAATATTTATATGCCAAATTATGACATACGTCTGCATTAACAAAAAAAATATAGACAACTCCTATGTCTCTGTTTAGCTCATGTGATGGATACATTTGCATTCAAACAATAAATATGCCGGGCGCTAACCAAGCGAATTTTCCTTATTAGCCGACTCGGCTAATGAAACATTATATAAACCAAACAAATTTTAAGACCTATGGCAAACTTCTATTGTGAATACTGTGGGCAAAAGTTCTCCTCAGTATCGTCTTTAACAGCAGGAAACTGCTTGCGACACCCCAACGGCCCGTTAAAAGGGAGACACAAACTCTATGAAGGAAGCGAGAAAAGCAAATACACTTGTAAATACTGCGGACAATCCTTCAGCAGCATATCATCGATGACGGCATCAAATTGCCTACGTCATCCGAACGGACCATTGAAAGGACGGCACGCTCCGGCATTATAGCCATATTAAATTAAAATCCGGCACAATATGCCGGATTTATTATTTACATATCAATCAATGTATCCCATTATCCACACAATTCAGCAATATTTCAATAGCCCGATCCGCATCCTCGTCTCGGAACCCTATCATTCTGTCTGTTCTCACAAAATGAGATTCATGTTTAGGCAGAGCTATCTCCTCGTCATCTATTATCACATAGGAGGTACATTCCGGGTGGTTTCTCAGCCATTGCTCAATCTCGAATCCCTTGTGGCACACAAAATCTCCCTCACAATGCATGTCCAGAATCTCTTGGAAGGTCATGTTGGGAATTGCACCGGCAATTCGACCGGGATACTGGCGGGTTTTCCACATTTGCTTCAGACTGTTCAATGCCATTTCATCCGACTCTCCTTCAAAAGGTATCTTCCAGGAAGATGAGATGATGATATGCGCACCCGTAGCTGCAATGGTACGCTCCAGTTGGGCAATACATTCCGGTGCAAACAATACCCCATAGCGGTCTCTCCATACTCGCCCACGATCCGCCAACTGCTTCGGATAGTAAAAGGCATTCAGAACTCCGTCGAAATCCAAAAAAATAACTTTATCCATTTTAACGGATTCAATATTTGTTTATTCTTTTTTAAGCATATTGAACAACTCATGCAAATAGCCTTCAATTTGCTGATTATCCCCAAAACAATCGTTTTTTAGTCTACCAACAACATCAGGAAACAGTTCGGAGGTGCGGTTGACAATATATTGCCCGAGACGCCACTCTTCCGGACGACACTCCGCGTCTGACAACAACTTCTTCCTAAATTCCTCGAACGAACTGTTTTTCCACCATCTCCACCGGCTGCCGCTCTGGTCGACAATGTGCTGATGCGTTACCTTTACCTCGCACCAAAAATCGTTCATGCGCAGCAGGTCGGGAATCGAATAGCTCTTGTGCGTACAGATGTCGTGCACGGCATGGCAGATACAGATATGCTTGAATGCCGGATGGTCGAGCCTCCCCTCCGCCCATGTGGTGCCGTCGTCAAGATCGTCCGCAAATCCCAACTGAGCATCACTCATAGAGGTGTCATTGCCAAGATCGACGCTTTCCTTCGACGTATACTCGATCTCTTCAATCTCGAACCCGTCGACATCACACGAGTAAAGCCAGTCAATGATTTGCAGCATCCGCGTGAAATCCGAACCATAATAGTGGTCGTTGGTCAGATGCAGCACCGATTCCGGACCGTTGCAGCCGTATCTCAGCGAGCCCTCCACCACGACGTCATCGTCGAACGTCTTGTCATGGGTCGTGTCCAGCACCCTGCGGTATAGTTCCGCGCTGCGGCGATACATCTGCCGGGTAAGATTCAACAAGAGAGCATTTACCCATTCCATGCGTTCCACCTCTTCTGCCGTCGCGGCAAACATCCGGTTGAGCAGCACTTGTCGCACTCCGATCAGCTCCCCGATCCGTTCCCGCTTTTTCTCCGGAATAAGTCGGACCGACAGCCGGTTCATATCTTTTCCCGTTATGCGGAGTATGGCCGCTTCGATACGTTGCAGTCGTTTGCGAAGTTTAGCCTTATCGGAATCCATGGAGGGAATGGGCGTGCTTAGGTGTTTATACAGGCGTTTTATCCTGTAATCCGAGAGAAGCCATCCAAGCCGTCGTAAAAGGGGTGGTTTATTTTTGTTCCGAAAACAATGCATCGATTTAGGGATCTCCCGTTCGATCTTCTCTCGTGACATCTCCCAGAGGCAATAGGCAGCCCATTGGGCATCGGACAGATAGAGATCTCCCCATTGTTCGATCCGTGTAGCCAGTTGCACTGATCGTGTCGTGTGCGATGTCCTTCCATTCCCTACTGTATGGCGTATCGGGACTAATATAGAATCGAAACAGCCCCGGCACCACCCACCGCTCGGGAGCCATGCGCCGTAGACGTTCAAACATTCGTTCATAGTCGGAGAGCTTCATCCCGGGACATTCGGCCAGATGTTGCTCGATGTAGGACCGTACGTCCTCCCAGGTTACCTTGTGCAGTAAGTCGCAGAGTGTCATTTTTCGTTGAAACGATTGGTTATGCGACAAAAATAGGGCGCACTTGGGAAAAATTACGGCATATGTTTATTGATGTTGCATGGCTTGATATTTTTTCGGGGGGGGGTATGTGCTATAATTTAACACAAGCAAAGTCTATTTTTGTATCATACAATAAACCAAACGTGTATCCGGTTGTGTGATTAATTTTTTTTTTATAAATTTACGATGACTTCAAATCGGCAACATATTTTAAACAAAAATATCTTAAATCTTTCTTATTATGGCCATAAAAGAATCTTTGAAAGCAGCCATTTATCCGTTGTATGAGGAACTGGCGAAAATCGAACAGGAGAAAAGCTATACGACATTTTGCGTGCAGTGGGGTGAAAAATACCAACCCGGGGATATGTTGTTCGTTGGACGAGCAACTTACGGATGGGCCGTGGATGACCGGGATACCGAACGACTGTTTACGGATGGTTGCGAATCGCAGGTATTTGCTCGCCCCGACCAGATGAAGTGGGTGGAGAGTTATTGGAAAAGATCCGCATTCTGGCGGGTTATCCGAAACGTTACGCATGTGGTGATTGGCCCGCAGCCGGACTGGTATGAACATATTGCGTGGGACAATCTTTACAAACTGTCTCCGGATGGCTCTAATCCTTCCGATGCGTTGTGCAAGAAACAGGAAAACCTCTGTTTTGAGATATTCAAGCAGGAATTGTCTATCCTGCGGCCAAAGGTTGTGATATTGCTCACCGGGAAGAACTGGAATTATGATTTCCTGTGCAGTGTGAACGGCGATGAGAAGCCGGTAGTTCTTGAAGAGAAAAATTGGTCCAAATACAAAGCCATTGTCTACAAAATCGGAGATACTGTTTTCATCGGGACAGAACATCCGCAAGGTAAATCGGAACCGGAACATGTCGCAGCCTTGACGGAATTGGCGAAGAAATATATATAAATACTTCGATTCGCCGGAATATCCCAATCTAAGTTTTATCATAAGATTCCTCTTCCTGTAATTAGGAAGAGGTCTTTTTTATTAAAAACCCATTTTTCAATTATTCACGATACACTGTGCCGTAATTTAGCCTAACAACTTCTGATCTTTACATCGAGATAAAACATAATTTAATCAGAGGTAAATGACACAATCGAACCTTGGAATAACCACTATTGAACAAACGGATTCTCGCTATCCATGGGCATTCCGGGCATTGGGCGATGAAATGCCGCCGAGAATTTATGCTTACGGAAATATAGAGTTGTTACGCCATACTAAAATGGTGGCGATCATCGGCTCTCGTAAAGCTCTCAACAGAACACTAGACCTTGCCAATGAATTTGAGAATGATGACTACGTCATAGTCAGCAATTTGAGCCAAGGATGCGTAGCGACATGGGGACGGATAATTGCGATTGTCGCGACAGGATTGGACATTGTCCTTGGAAACACTTTATGTACGCCTATCCTGAAGCAAGGCGGTTTGTTACTATCGGAACAACCACCCGGCACAAAAGCTACCTCTTCCCATCGTATTGCGTGTGCCCGTCTTCAAGTGGCACTAGCCAATCCGATTGTAGTAGTACAAGCAGCCATGAAAAGTCCGGTAATGCATGCTATTGATTTTGCCTGCAAATACGGGAAAAAGATTCTGGCCTGTCGCTATGAAACATATAATGGTTCAAACGACGGGAACAAACATTTGTTGGAAAATGGGATTGCTTCAAATGTCACGCAGGACCTTGCTCCTTTATCGGAGAATGAACGTCGTCTGGTTCGTCTGGAAGAGGCGTGGCAGAAGAAACAGCGGGAAGGACGAGCTGAAGAACAACTCGAATGGGCCAAGCATCCGTTCAGCAAAAAGATGTCTTATGCATTCATGGCTGCAAACAATATACATTGGGAACCTGTTGGTGTATGTCCTGCAAATGATACAAGCATAGAAGAAGATTGTGAAAATTATTATCGCTGGTGTTGTCATGACATGTCCCGGGAAGATTGGGCCGATTATCAAGATTTGATCCATCGGCAGAAATACTACCAATGGCAGCATTTCATCCGTAACAGCGGAGCAGATTATGATCATGATGGAATTTTTTTGGTGTTGAAATTCAAAATCGATCTAATGATCGACTATTGGCGTCAATTCTCACATGGAATGAATGGTGATTATATTCGCTCACAAATGGAATTGGCCAGCCGACTGCTGCAAATTGTTCTTAAAAATGGAAATGAAGGAAAGAATATGGAGAATCTTCCTGCTCGTGTTAATCTTAAAAACAAAAAACGTTTTAAAGTCCGATTCTGCGCCACAACATTTTATCTGGGAGAAAAACAGGAAGTTCGCTATAAGAAAGCCTATTGTTTGTTGTTCAGACTGCTAAAAGAAAATATCCTGCATTGGTGGGATTAAAATACAATAGCAACCAGTTCAAATAATATGGAAATCAACGATAATTTCATACTACCCATGTTGATCATATCATAAAGGGAACCTCACAGAATGTCATTTTAGTAGGGACTTTCTGTGGCTTAACCGGCAGCAAGTATGTTCCACATTTGGCGCTCGAGGCTATAATGCAAGGCCGATTTGTATATTCAATTATCTCTTGGCCATTATTAAATATAGAAGGCTCTTCTCACATCACTTTATGAAACAACTTGTATCATCCAGTCGCGTAACCGTCATTCAAAACAACAACATATTATTGGAATTAAAAGATCTCACAATCAGTCAAATTAATCAACTTATTACTAATACATTATCGGTTTTATTAAAGAGATACTCTATAGAAGAACTTGCTAACAATAATACCATAGACTTACAGAAACTGATTCTAATCGAATACGTGGTCTTTACAAAAAATACAGATGCTCAGTGTACAGCAATCATCAACACCTTCCGTATAATGCAAAACGAAGAGCGGAAACGAATTTTTGATTCGCAAATGCCCCACGTAATAATGTCTGATATCAATCTTATATATTTATTTGTGCATGTATATCCTTATGTTATAATTCTTTTTTGTTTCTAGGGTACCGTAACTTTCTGCCCGATTCTCAAAAACTACTGTTTATATCATCTCTGAAAATTATTTGATTTCTTGCTGTACGGCCGTATAAGAAGATAATTGTTTGTTCATATGAAAAGGCTTCTATTCATTTTGAATAGAAGCTTTTTTTATCTACATATTGGAGGTTGTTGATTATAGGATAGCACATCCTCCGATACCCCTCTTCCTCCTAATCCGGCCTCCGGTCGTCCCAGCGAAGGTCGGAGTCGGAGTTTCCACCACCGCCTCCGCCGGATAAAACAGCGACAAGTTGTCCTCCTACCAAAGCATCTGCAATGGTGAAGATCCGCTTCCTAACAGACGGCTCTGCCAGTTGGTCGAGAAACTCCTGCATCAGTGCTGTCTAATTTTCATTGAGATCCGTCAACCGCAAATTCTCCTGTCGTAGCCGTTTAAGTTTTGGGCAATCCGCCAATACATTCCTGCGGCCAGCCTTGAACGGATTCAAACCCCACTCCGCAAACCAGTCCAGAATATTCCTGAGGGAAACAGAAACGTGTGTATTTTAGACAAACAAATCCCGATTTTTCCTTCTAAAAACGTATTTTGTCCAAACAAACCGCGCCATTTTAGGCGGTCAGACTCTGTTGTCCAAACAAATTAAATCCCCGCTAATCTTATTGATTGACAGGGATTTAATAATTGTTTCCGTGCTTAAAATCGCACTAATATTCTTCCTCGTTGAAGAAGAAATCATCCTTTGAAGGGTAGTCGGGCCAAATATCCTCAATCGACTCGTAGATGTCGCCCTCGTCTTCGATCTCCTGCAGATTTTCCAGAACCTCCAGCGGTGCACCCGAACGGATCGCATAATCGATCAACTCGTCTTTTGTTGCAGGCCACGGTGCATCCTCCAACTTCGATGCTAACTCTAAAGTCCAATACATATCTCGTAGTTTTTGCAAATAAGGTTGTCGTATTTCTATATCGGCCGCAAATATAAAAAAAATTCGTTAAAAGCAAACACTTCGTCATATAATGTTAACAACCGTACGACTATTTACCGCATAAATACGTCAGGGGATCCACAGGATCTCCTCCACGCCGAGTGCCGAAGTTACCGTACGGCCCAAAACATAGAAATAATCCGACAAGCGGTTCAGATACACGAGCACGCCCGCATCCGCCGTATGTTCGGCATCAGCACGCAACGCCGCGCGTTCGGCACGGCGGCATACCGTACGGCATACATGGCACAACGAGATTCTTTCATCTCCTCCCGGGATCGTAAACTTGGTTATCGCCGGCAGTCGCTCCTGCATGCGGTCTATCGCCTGCTCGAGAAACAAGACAGCCTCTGCCGACAGCGGGGCAACCTTCCCCTCGCCGCCATCGCCCACGGCAAGCAGGGCGGCCGCGGTCATGAGATGGGATTCCACGCGGCGCAGTTCCTCGACATTCTTGGCAAGTGTTTTTTCACCCGACAGCTTGTCGGCAAGAAGCGACGCAAAGGCCGTCAGTTCATCTACCGTACCGTATGCCTCGACACGGCTGTCGCTTTTGGGGACACGCTCCCCGCCTATGAGCGACGTCGACCCCTTATCGCCACTCTTGGTGTATACTTTCATAATCTGAATTTTTGTTTCGGCAGGTAATTGTTGAACAACAAAAGATACCCGCGGTTGTCTATACTCGTGCAGCCGTGCTCCGCGACAATATCTCGACAAGTTTCGTCACGCCGGCGATCCGCCGCAGGAGACATTATGCACAGCGTCGACTGCATCTCGGCGGCGCGGGCCGCCATTGCCTTCAAATGCTCCGCCGCAACGGCTTTCGTGGCTATCATCATGTCGCAACGTACAATATGGGCCGCGGCGCAGTCGGCATCTATACTGAAACTCGCATACCCGCAATGCGTCATGAGATTCTGCAACTGCACAGCCCGCCGCTGCGATATGCCGCGCGCCAGAAGTTCGTAATAGAGGTCCGTCGCCCCTTCGGGGAAGAGCCTCGAACGCATGAACACCTGCCTGACAACGGCATATACGAAAGGCGAATGCACGCCGTGGCCCCGAAAATAGCGTGCCCGTTTCAGATCCGACGGCAAATTGCGCAGGCCGTACAAACGGCGTTTTATGTTCCTGCCCGATATTCTCATTTCCGCGTATGCTCCATATTGTTATTTCCGAAGCTGGCCGGCCAGACGGCCTGTCGAGAAGGCTATCTGCATGTTGTATCCGCCCGTATTGGCATCTATGTCCAGCACCTCGCCGGCGAAATAGAGGCCCTGAACCTTGTTCGACTGCATCGTGTAACGGTTTACCTCGTCACATCTCACACCGCCGGCTGTCACCACGGCATACTCGAACGGGGCATAGTCGACAATAGGGAATGTCATGCCCTTGAGCACCTTCACCAGACGTGCGATCTCGGCATCCGTCACCTTGCGGATATAGTTTTTAGAATGCACATCCAACTCGTGCGCCAAAGGTATCACCATCTGTTTGGGGACCAGACGCCGCAACAACTCGGCAAAGAACTCTTCGGGCTCCATCTCTTCGATCTCGCGCCGTATGCGGTCGGCAAGCATATCTTCGGTCAGGGCGGGCTTCATATCGAGGACGATCTTGACCTTGCGTTCATCTATCAGCGCATCGACGGCATCGCGGCTCATACGCAACGCTACGGCGCCCTCGATGCCGCGTTCCGAGAACCCGATTTCGCCGAACTCCTCGCGCACGAGTTCGTTGTCCACATAGAGCCGTGCCGAGACATTCTTCAAAAGCAGCCCGTCAAGATATTTGCGCTGCGGGTGCGACGTACGCAGCGGCGTCAGCGACGGGCGCACCGCCTCGATCGTATGTCCCAGCCTGTCGGCGAAGACATAGCCGTCGCCCGTAGATCCGGTAGCGGGGTAGCTGACGCCGCCCGTGGCGACAATGACATTCGGGGCCTCCTCCTTGCGTTCGAAGCCGCGTTTGTTGAGATAACGCACGCCGTATACCTTGCCGTCGACGGCGAGGATGTCGGCTACGCGCGTATCGTACATCACCTCCACACCGTTCTCCGCACAATAGTCGGCCAGCGCGTTGGCTATATCCCACGCCTTGCCGCTGCGGGGGAATACACGTTGTCCGCGTTCGATGTCGAGTTTCACACCGAGCCGTTCGAAAAAGCGGATCGTGGCCTTGTTGTTGAATTCGGCGAACGCCACCTCGAAAAAGTCGGCATTGGTACGTATCGCCTCACGAAACTCCTCGGGCGGGCGGGCGTTGGTGAGGTTGCAGCGGCCCTTGCCAGAGATCCGGATCTTGCGGCCCGCCTTCTCCATCTTCTCCATCAGAAGCACTCTGCGGCCGTTTTTTGCCGCAGTAGCCGCAGCCATCATACCGGCCGCACCGGCACCTATCACTATGACATCGTACATATTCTGCATATTCAAATTTGTGCAAATTTACAAAGATTGTCGGAATTATTCCCATCGTACTGCCGCATGGCGCCATTATTTTAACCGCACAGGCGGCGGCAGAGCCTCGGGAGAGAGATGCCGACCCCGGGGCGATAAATATTGCCGATACACACAGGTGTAATTCCGCCCGAATTCCTATCTTTGTAAAATATGCAACCGCTGTCGTCACAATAGCCTTACGGCGCCGTGACAATGGCACAAAACTATTCCGGAATGAAAAAAATCATAAACCCTTGGCGGGGGATGGATGGGTTCCGCTGTTTCGGCTGCGACCCGCACAGCGAACAGGGCCTGCGAATGGAGTTTTACGAGGACGGAGACCGCATAGTCAGCCGCTGGAAGCCCCGCCCCGAGTTTCAGGGGTGGGTCGACACGCTGCACGGAGGCATTCAGGCCACGCTTGCCGACGAGATCAGCAGCTGGGTCGTATTCCGCAAGTTCCAGACAAGCGGCGTCACCTCGCGCATGGAGGTGCGTTACCTGAAACCCATACACACCACGGATGACTACATCACGCTCCACGCCACGGTCGCCCGCATACGGCGCAACGTGATAGACATAGAGGTCAAGATATACGATTCCAAGGAAGAGTTGTGCACCGAGGCTCTCTGCATATATTTCATCTTCCCCAAGGACAAGGCCCGCGAGGAGTTCCATTTCTGCGACTGCGGAGTGGAAGAGGACAGGTAGCTCTACGGACAGAAAAAGGCCGCATCAGTGAGATGCGGCCTTTTATCTATGTCATCCTTGTGCTGGGTGTTACTTCTGCAGCTGCGAGTTGTCGGCAACGACCATGTTCTTGTCGATGCGCAGCGTCACATTGCTGTCCACCTCGATCAGAAGCGTAGTCTCCTTGACCTCCTTCACCGTACCGTAGATACCGCCTGCGGTGATTATCTTGTCGCCCTTCTTGAGGCCCTCGCGGAACTTGGCCATCTCCTTGCGGCGCTTCGATTCGGGACGCCACATGAAGAAGTAGAGCACCACGATCATGAGGATTATCATGATCCAGAAACCGCCCATTCCGGGCTGTTGGCCGGCAGCGGCACCTGCGGTGCCCGTGGCCTGAAGCAAATCAATCATAGTCTATATTCGTTTTAAGTGTTTGCGCTAATTCCTATCGGTTTGCAGCGCAAAGATAACGATTATTCGCAAATACGCAATACTATTCCACCTCGGCTTCGACGTATATCTTCAGCGGCCGGGCCGATGAGGAGAGATAAAAATCCAATAATTTCATCTGCCAGCCGTACTCGCCCCGCGAATCGAACGTGAACACTATATCGGAGCTGCCGCCTGCGGGGATCGGACGACGCTCGTATTCGGGCACGACACAACCGCACGTGGTGGCGTGGCGCACGATCACTATCGGCTCGTTGCAGCCGTTCTCTATGCGCAGCCTTTTAACCGCCTTCTCGCCTTGGCGCATGCGGCCCAACCGCAGCGTATCGGCGGCGCCTTCGGTCAGAACCGCGCCGTCGACATGCAACACGTCGGTCACGTGCACGACCTCGCCATGCCGCGATCTGCATGAGACGGCGAGCGCCGCAACGGCAACCGCCATCGGGATAATATATCGTGCGGCATGTTTCATACACATGATAGGTCCAAAGGGCAATATTCCTGCCGGACTGTCAGATCAGGCCGCGGCCGCTTTTGTTGATACGGCCCTCCTCGTCAAGCGAGGCGACGATCTTGTCGAGCACGCCGTTGATAAAGGTGCTGCTGGCAGGCGTAGAGTAGTATTTGGCTATTTCGATATATTCGTCGAGCGTCACCTTGACAGGTATCGACGGGAACGACGTAAGTTCGGTCATGGCCGCAACCATTATAAGGTTGTCCATAAAGGCAATGCGTTCCACATCCCAATTGCGGGTGAACTTCTCGATATATTGCAGGTGGGCGTCGAAGTTGAGCGCCGCCTTGGCGAAGAGCTCCTTGGCGAAAAGCAGGTCGTCGGGGCTTTTGAACTCCGGCAGCACCTTCACATCACGATGCGACTGGCGTATGCCAGACAGCGTACGTATGACCATCGCCAGCACGAAGCCCAGATCGTCGTTCCACAGGATAGACTCCTCGTCGAGCACATCCTCCAATATCTCCGACTCCTCCAGCTCGTTCGTATAGAAATCGACCACAAGCGACAGGTCCTCCCTGAACGAGCGCTCGGGCGATGCCATGTACTTCTTATAATAATCGCTGCGCTCCATCTGCTCGAAGAGCGTCTTGACCAACTCGGGGAACCGTGCCCATGACAACTTGTGCGACGCATTGTAGTCGTTCACCGCATCGCTGCGCGAAAGCAGCTCCACGACGGCGTTCTCCACGAACTTGCGGTTTGGGTTGAGATCCTCGAACGTGGGGAGTTTCTTGCGCTTGGCCGTCTCTTGACGCTCCTCGGCGTAACGCGCCACCTCGGTCACGAGAGACAGCAAATGAAAATAGAGGTCGTATGTCTT
This sequence comes from uncultured Alistipes sp., assembly GCA_949296635.1. Classification (GTDB taxonomy): domain Bacteria; phylum Bacteroidota; class Bacteroidia; order Bacteroidales; family Rikenellaceae; genus Alistipes. The sequence goes on from CASFQF010000003.1 coordinate 14,886, forward strand.
GTCGATCGACGCAACGAGGTTCTTTTCCGATGCGGCCAACGAATCCGACTCCGATTTAAGATGGGCATAGAGGGCTTTGACAACCTTTATCCTGAGCAATCTTCTGCTTATCATGTCAAATGAACTTGATTCGGCCGCAAAGATAATACAAGGCGGCCAGCCGACCAAATTTATTTGCGGCCTATCGCCGCCGCGGGCGTGCGGAAACGGCATTTTCACCCAGCCTCGGCACCATGCCGGCGCGGCAGCGGAGACACGGACACCGACATTTCATATTTTTTAGTACCTTTGCCCAATAAATCCATGCGATGAAAGTAGGACGCATCCAAACGCTGAAGGTAAGCCGCATATCGGACTACGGGCTCTACCTCACCGACGACGAGGGGGCCGAAGTGCTGCTCCCGAACCGTTACGTCTCGCTCACGGACAAGGTGGGCGACGAAAAGAGCGTATTCGTATACCACGACTCCGAAAACCGCCTCGTGGCGACCACCGAACAGCCCCTCATAACCGAAGGCCGCGTCGCCTGTCTGAAAGTCGTGGACAAGAACCCGCACGGAGCATTCCTCGATTGGGGCCTGCACGGCAAGGACCTGTTCCTGCCCAACCGCAACCAGCAGGGCGGGGTAGTCCCCGGACGCAGCTATACGGTATACCTATACGTGGACAACATTACGGGGCGCTGCGTCGCCACGATGAAACTCAAGCCCTACATCGGCAACGAAGTCATAACCGTCTCGCCGCACCAGAAGGTCGACATACTTGTCGCATCGGAGAGCCCGCTCGGCTACCGCGTCATCGTCGCCTCGCGCCATTGGGGCATGATCTACCGCAACCAGATATTCCGGCCCGTGGCGGTAGGCGAGCAAACGCAGGCATACGTCACCCGCATCACCGAGGACAACCGCATCGACCTCTCGCTGCAGCAGGAAGGGTACGAGGGGGTCAGCAGTTCGGCCGAGGTTTTGCTGCGCATCGTACGCGACGCCGGCGGCCGCATAGGGGTGGGTGACGACTCCTCCCCCGAAGAGATACATGCCTCTACGCGCATGAGCAAAAAGGTATTCAAGCGAGCGTTGGGCATGCTCCTAAAGCGGGGTGCCGTCACGACGAACGGCACGAGCGTCGAACTCAAGAAAACAAAATAGCGGCCATGTCTCCCATACACACAGCCCAAAGGGTCTCGGACCGCGACGTCTCGGACAACTATGTCTTCCAGCGTTCGATCCTCGCCTACCATGAAGCCGCCGCGCTGGTTTCTGGCGACGTGCTGGAGATAGGCACGGGCATGGGCTACGGCATCGAGGTCGTCGCTCCCGCAGCCGCCCGTTTCGTCACCGTAGACAAAAACGCACCCGTACTGCGGGAGCCGCTACCTGCAAATGCCGAGTTCCGCCGCATGACAGTTCCGCCGATAGGGTTTCCCGACGGATCGTTCGACTGCGTCATATCGTTCCAAGTCATAGAGCATATTGCCCGCGACAGGGAGTTCGTGCGCGAGGTAAGCCGCGTACTGCGGCCCGGCGGGCGTTTCATCGTATCTACGCCCAACGCCCCGATGTCGCTCACGCGCAACCCGTGGCACGTACGCGAATACACGGCGCGGCAGCTGACCGAACTGCTGCAAGGCAGTTTCTCGGACGTGGAGTGTCGCGGCGTCTTCGGCAACGGCCGCGTCATGGAGTATTACGCCGCCAACAAAGCCGGGGTAGAACGCATCACCCGCTTCGACCCGCTCGACCTGCAGCACCGCCTGCCGGCGTGGATGCTGCGCCTGCCGTACGACTTGCTGAACCGTCTGAACCGCCGCCGGCTGCTGGCTGACAACCGTTCGCTCACATCGTCGATAACGATGGCGGACTACCGCATCGCTCCGTACGGCGAGGGGTGTTTCGACCTCTTCTGCATAGCGCGCAAATAGGCTTCAAAGTCACCGTTTTCGTTCGGCCGCAACGATTTTAGGTCGAAAATTTTTCCATTCGACGTTTTTTTCGTATCTTTATCGAATCGGGTATCCCCGCATGTCGGTCTTCGATCGCACATGCCGACAAAACATGATGCTTATGAACGAAACTACGATCATATTGATGCTTGTGCTGTCGGGTATCGTTGTCGGCGTCATCAACACCCTCGCCGGCGGCGGAGCCATCATAACCATGACACTGTTCATGGTGCTCGGCCTCCCCGTAAACGTTGCCAACGGCACCAACCGCATAGCGGTGGTATTGCAGAACCTTACGGCCACGCTCGCTTTCCTGCGCAAACGCCTGCTCGACGTCAAGAGCGGAATAAAGCTCTCCATCCCCGCCGTCATAGGCAACATAGCGGGCTCGCTCGTAGCCACACACATAAGCGACACGATCTTCAAGGTATGCATGGCCGTGGTGCTTACCGTGGTACTCATCTACATGATCTTCGACCAAAGCTCCAAACACCCGCGCATACACGGCGGCCACCCGCTTCAACTGCGGCCGCTGCATTACGTATGGTTCCTGCTGCTGGGCTTCTACGGCGGATACATATACATCGGTCTGGGCTATGCCGTGCTGGCCGTTACGATATGGTCGATGAAACTCGACATCATCACCGCCAACGTCATAAAGGGCTTCATCATATTCATCGCCACACCCTTCTCGCTGCTCATATTCATACTCAACGGCCAAGTCGACTACGCATACGGGCTGTGGCACGGACTGGGCAACATGATCGGCGCCGTAATCGCATCGCACATCGCGCTGGCATGGGGCGTCAAGTTCGTACGCTATTTCACTCTTATTATTTTGGCCGTTTGTTTCGCCGATCTTGTAGGTTTGTTATCTTTGCAGAATATTTTGCATTCGCTGCTCGAGATGTTCTGACATACGGACACCTCTGCGCGGATGAAAGACGGCTATGGCAATCAACGATAACGACAAAATATCAATAACCGGCGCCCGCGTCCACAATCTCAAGAATGTGGATGTGGAGATCCCGCGCCATGCGCTTGTGGTCATAACGGGGCTCTCGGGGTCGGGCAAGTCGTCGCTGGCCTTCGACACGATATATGCCGAGGGGCAGCGCCGCTATATGGAGACCCTCTCGACCTATGCGCGGCAGTTCGTGGGGACGATGGAGCGCCCCGATGTAGACAAGATCTCGGGCTTGAGCCCCGTAGTCGCCATCGAACAGAAAACGACCAACAAGAACCCGCGCTCGACGGTAGGCACCGTCACCGAGATAAACGACTTCCTTCGCCTGCTCTACGCCCGTGTCTCGCACGCCTTCTCGCCCGTTACGGGCGAGGAGATGGTGCACTACAGCGACGAACGCATCTGCCAGCTCATCCTCGAGGGGTTCGACGGCCGCCGCGTGGCGTTCATGGCGCCCATCGTCAAGGGCCGCAAGGGCCACTACCGAGAACTGTTCGAGTCGCTGGCCAAACGCGGATACATATATGCCCGTATCGACGGCGTCATCACGGAGATCACCGCCGGCATGAAGCTCGACAGATACAAGGTGCATAACATCGAGCTCGTGGTAGACCGCATGTCGGTCAACGCCGGCGCCGCCGAGCGCGTCATGGCATCGCTCAAGGAGGCCATGCGCCAAGGCAAGGGCACGATGGCCCTCTACGACTACGACGCAGACGGCATGCGCTACTATTCGCGCCACCTGATGTGCCCCTCTACGGGTATCGCCTTCGACGACCCCGCGCCGCACACCTTCTCGTTCAACTCGCCGCAGGGTGCGTGCCCGCGATGCAGCGGTCTCGGCGTGGAGGCGGTCTTCGACCTCGACAAGATCATCCCCGACCGCAGCCTGTCGCTGCGCGACGGTGCCATCGAACCTTTGGGCAAATACAAGAACAACAAGATATTCGCCCTGCTGACCGTACTCGGCCGCCGCTACGACTTCACCATAGACGACCCCATAGAGACCATCTCCGAAGAGGGCATGAACGCCATTCTCTACGGCGACCCGAAGCCGCTTACGGTCGACCTGTCGGAGTTCGCCTCGGTATCGGGGCGGCGCATGATCCCGTGGGAGGGTATCGCCGAATACGTTATACGCAGCAGCGACGACGAGGATTCAAAACGGGGCCAGAAGTGGCGCGAGCAGTTCCTCATGAGCCGCCCGTGCAGCGTCTGCGGCGGCACACGCCTCAAGAAAGAGAGCCTGCAGTTCCGTATCGGCGGGATGAATATAGCCGAAGTGTCGGCCATGTCGATCTCCGACCTGTCGGCATGGATGGCCGGCATCGAACAATATTTCTCGGACAAGGAGAAGCGAATCGCGCAGGAGATAGTCAAGGAGATACGCGAACGCCTCGGCTTCCTGATGGACGTGGGGCTGGGCTACCTGTCGCTGAGCCGGTCGTCGCGGTCGCTCTCGGGCGGCGAAAGCCAGCGCATACGCCTCACAACGCAGATCGGGTCGAAACTCGTGAACGTACTCTATATCCTCGACGAGCCGAGCATAGGGTTGCACCAGCGGGACAACCGCCGCCTCATACACACGCTTCAGGAGTTGCGCGACGCCGGCAACTCGGTCATCGTGGTCGAGCACGACGAAGAGATGATGCGCTCGGCCGACTACATCGTCGACGTGGGGCCCAAGGCGGGACGCCGCGGCGGCAACATCGTGGCGGCAGGCACCATAGACGACATCATGCGCTCGGACACCATCACGGCGGACTACCTGTGCGGCCGCCGCAAGATAGAGATCCCGCAGCAGCTGCGCGAGGGCACGGGACGCAGCATCATCATACACGGCGCGCGGGGCAACAACCTCAAGGGCATCGACGTGGAATTTCCGCTCGGCAAGTTCATCTGCGTGTCGGGTGTCAGCGGATCGGGGAAATCGACACTCATAAACGAGACCCTGCGGCCGATACTCAGCCGCCGGCTGTACCGTTCGCTCGACCAGCCGCTGCCGTATGACAGCATCGAAGGGACGGAATATGTCGACAAGCTGGTGGTGGTGGACCAGTCGCCCATAGGGCGTTCCCCGCGCAGCAATCCGGCGACATATTCGGGTGTATTCTCCGACATACGCAAGCTCTTCGAGGCGACACCCGACGCACAGATACGCGGTTTCAAGGCCGGGCGCTTCTCCTTCAACGTACGCGGAGGGCGCTGCGAGGAGTGCCGCGGCGCCGGCGTGCAAACGATCGAGATGAACTTTCTGCCCGACGTATACGTCACCTGCAAGGCCTGCGGCGGCCACCGATACAACCGCGAGACACTCGAGGTGAAATACAAGGGCCGCAACATAGACGAGGTGCTGAACATGACGGTCAACATCGCCGCGGACTTTTTCGCCAGCATCCCCTCCATATACAACAAGTTGAAAGCCATACAGGACGTGGGATTGGGATACCTGACCCTCGGACAGCCGTGCACGACGCTCTCCGGAGGCGAGAGCCAGCGTATAAAACTCGCGGCCGAGCTGTCGAAGCAGGACACGGGGCATACGCTCTACATTCTGGACGAGCCGACGACGGGGCTGCACTTCGAGGACATACGCCAACTGCTCGACGTGATAAACAAGCTGGTCGACCGCGGCAACACGGCCATCGTCATCGAACACAACCTCGACGTGATTAAGGTTGCCGACCACGTAATCGACATCGGCCCCGAAGGAGGTGCTGCAGGCGGGTGCATCGTCGCACAAGGCACACCGCACGACGTTGCGCAGTGCGAGGCGAGCGCCACAGGGCAATTCCTGCGTAACATGGGGGTATGACAGGCAAGGTTTTTGAATTCCGACAAAGTTAAATAAATACAGCAAACCTAATGAGATCATATTTATTTGTCGCTATTCTTTTCATCCTATCAGGGCTCCCTGCCGCCAACGCACAGCAATCAAACGCACTCCCGTCATCGCAGGACAATGTCATCCTTTCGGACACTTCGCGTTACCTGCTCGAACAGCTGCGCCACATGCCTAACATCGAGGTCGGCAACGGCATCACGTTCCGTCCGCGCAACAACCTCTTCGAGGTGACGATGCGTTTCCGCATGCAAAATCTCTTGGCATTCAATTTCGACGACGACTTCACACTCACACAGACCGATGCCCGCGTCAAACGCCTGCGCCTGCGGTTCGACGGATACATATATTCCCCGAAGCTGGTATATTCGATACAGCTCGGCTTCACCGACTACGACTCGGGAGACCTGCCCAACGGCAGCAAGAACATCATACGCGACGCCATCGTCTACTATGTCCCCAATGCCGTCTGGAACATAGGATTCGGCCAAACAAAGATCAAGGCCAACCGCGCGCGCATCAACTCGTCGAGCGCCCTGCAGTTCGTCGACCGCAGCATCGTAAACAGCAAATTCAACATAGACCGCGATTTCGGATTTTTCGGGGAGTTCAACCCGCTTCGCGGCGACGGATTCAACATCTCGGCCAAGGCTTCCGTAACCTCGGGCGAGGGCCGCAACTGGGGGACGTCGAAAAAGGGCGGCCTCGCATATACCGGCCGCATCGAGTTCTATCCGCTCGGGCGCTTCAAGGCCAAAGGCGAGATCGTGGAGGGCTGTTACGAATACGACGAGCGGTTGAGGATACTCGTGGCGGGGGCATACTCCTACAACGACCGTACCTCGCGGCTCGAAGGACAGCGCGGAGCGCTGATGCCGGGTGACGCCACCCGTAATATGGGTTCATACTTCGTGGATTTCATCCTCAAATACCGGGGATGGGCATTCTGTACCGATTTCATGGGACGCACGTGCGACCGTCCGCTCTTCGACGAGGATCCCGCAGCCTATGTCTATACGGGCAGCGGTCTCAACATACAGACAAGCTGGCTCATAAAACGCAAATGGGAGATCGCCCTGCGCAACTCGACGCTCTTTCCGTCGGAGACGATACGGCGGCTGGCAGGATACCTCAATCACAACCAGACGACACTCGGCCTCACACGATATATCATAGGACATAACCTTAAGGTTCAGGCCGACATATCGTACAACGCATACACCGAACGCGATGCGCATGTCATACCCGACGATTTTGACCGCTGGCAGTTGCGCTTTCAGGTAGAATTGGGATTGTAATTTATACCGCGCTCCGATTTTAAGGCAAGGATTTTGAAAGTCGATAGGGCATGAATCCTTAACGATTAATGCCATGAAACGACTATTCATCATCGCAATGTGCACCTTGACGTGCACTCTCTGCGGAGCCTTCGCGACAGAGGCCTTCGCACAGTCAGCCAACCAGAAAGACCTGAAGAGCTACAATCAGGAGCAACGCGCCCAACGGCGCGCGCAGCGTCTGGCCGACATGGAGAAGTACATCGACTCGCTCGTACAGTCGCGCAACTTCGAGTTCAACCCCCAGACCATCCAGCAGCAGCCGGCAGGCAATATGCAGTTCATCACCAACACCGTATATACGGTAACGCTGTGGCGCGGCTCGCTCGACGTGTGCCTGCCGTACTATGCCGGTTATGTACCGCCGTACAAATACGTACTCTTGAATACGGGTGTCCCCAACGTCTCGAACTACAACGAGCAGAAGACGCAGGAGGGATGGATCGTATCATTCAAGGCCAACCTCTATGCCACGGCCATCGACTACACCTTCACCTTCGAGATCGACGCCCGCTACGGCAGCGCGACACTCACCATAAGCAATTCATGGTACAGCCCCGTACAGTATACGGGCACCATCACCAAGATATATTGACAAGGCAGCATGAGAACTTTTTACGTTCTTTCTACAGTTGCCGCACTATGTTGCATCACGGCGGGCGCCCAAGCGTCCGCCGTCGACAACTTTGGATATATACAACAACCAGATTCTCTTGCACAGAGTATCTCTGCGAGCCGTGACAGCATCCCCGCCGAGACGATCATACCCGTAATGAAGCCCGATTTCACATCGGCCGACACCCTCACGCGCGACACCCCGCCGGCCGATCCTCGGACACGGGCCGGACGCCGCGCCTGCCGCGCACAGGATTTCGCATTCGGCATCGACTCCCTCGTCGCCGCCAAATCGTTCGCATTTTATCCCACGACCATGCAGGCGGCGCCGAAAGGGGAGATGCGCATGATATACGCAGAATTCTACTACGTATACATAAGCCCTGTCGACCTCGAGGTACACATGCCCGTCGAGCGCGGAGTGACGCAATATGTCTCGATGTTGAATTTCGATGCCGATTCGATCGGCGGTTATGAGGCCGCAAAACACCAGACGCAATGGTTCATATCGTTTTCGGCGGCATACGGCGGACAGAATTACGATTTCGACATCGTCATATCCACCGTAACGGGAGAGACTATCCTCACGATACAGGGCCCCGCAACAGCCATGCGGTATATAGGCACCATAGGCAGACGGCAGCAGGAGAAGATACCGTCCGAGCATCGACGCCTGCAGTCCGAACGCTAACGGCACACCAAAACGACGGCATGGGCCGAGACGCCCTCCTCGCGTCCCTCGAATCCCATACGCTCGGTCGTCGTAGCCTTCACCGACACACGGCCGCACTCTATTCCCATCGTCGATGCCAACGCTTCGCGCATGGCGTCGATGTGGGGACGGAGTTTCGGCCGCTGCATGGCTATGGTGCAGTCGACATTCGAGACCGTATAGCCGCGGCTTGCCACAAGGTCGACGACGCGCCGCAGCAGGATCTTCGAGTCGATACCGCGGAACTCCTCCGACGTGTCCGGAAAAAGTTTTCCTATGTCGCCCAACGCGAGCGCGCCGAGCAAAGCATCGCAGATGGCATGTATCGCCACATCGCCGTCGGAGTGTGCCACGCATCCCTTCGTATGTTCGATCTCTACACCCCCGAGCACCAATTTCAACCCGTCGGCCAAAGCGTGCACATCATATCCGTGTCCTACTCTTATATCCATATGCCTATTGATTATTCCCTTTACATAAACGCCATAAAAGGCTTAATATGCACCTCCTTGCGATTTGCGGCAAAGCCAGCCACAAAGCCGACGGCACCCGCCATCGCAGAGACGTGCACTCGACTACCGCGTCGTTCGGCCGCAACACCGCGCGCATTACCGCCATCAGATCGCTGCGCGAGGCCCGTTCCTCCATACGGTAGTTCCCGTCACCGGCGAAGACTATCGTGTCACCTTCAATCCGCACGACGCGATGCACGCAATACAATCCGCGGTAACGGAACAACATCACGGCCCCCTTGCGTATATCCTCCGCAGTATACGGACGCAGGATGATCCTGTCACGGCCGTTGCGCAACAGCGGCCGCATGCTGTTGCCCCTTACACGTATGGTAACGCTGTCGCCCTCCTCAAGCAGGCGCGCAACCTCGCGGAAGAATATCTCGTTGTCGATACTGCGTCCCTCCATAACCGTCACTCCCCCTTACCGAATACCGTATCGTAAGACAGGTGTGCCGCCGCAGCGTCGGGCAGACACTCAAGATGGTAGACCGGCACCTGCGATATTACCGCCGACAATGTCTTCACCATCTTGTCCTGCAAATCCTCGTCATAGCCGAAAGCCGGCGTCAGCGACGGCAGCAGCGCCCCTATGGCATGCAGCGGCCGCAGCCGCCGTATGACGTTATGCGGCGCCTGACTCAAGCGTACGATGGCGGCGATAGGATACTCCTCCTGCTTGTAACAGGGAGTCTTGCCGCTCCACGGCGCACCGAACGCCGTAGCCGTGCCGTCGACAAAGCCGATAAAGGGGCTGTCGTCGTTGAGCAGCGTAGCGCCGTCGATGTTCTCGCGCCAGAGCCTCGTGTGGGTGCTCTTTCCCGTACCTGATTCGCCGAGGAAGAGCACGGCGCGGCCGTTGCATACGATGGCCGACGAATGCACCGGCGTAACGTCGCGGCCGACAGTGGCCAAGGCTGTCATGAACCACATGCCGAAACGCACGGCCGACATATCGGGAGCCTCACGCGATATATTGCACCGTACACGGTCCGTCCCCATGTCATAAACGAACAGCAGTTCGCCCTCGCCGTCGCTCACGATACGCAGGACATACTCCGCGCCGGTGCGGCCGAATATGCACGCAGCGCCGCCCCAGCCCTCCAGCTCGAAACGGGTCAGCTCCGCAACACGCGACACGTCAATATCGGGACGGCAATTAGTCTCGATGACGGCAGCTGCCGTCACCGCAGCGTCATACGGCACCTCAAACGGGCGGAACGACTTCAGCCCCAGCGCCACGAGGTCGGAATCGGCCCCGACGGTACGGATACGCTGCCGCGCTATCAAATAATCGTTGTACATTCCTAAATATCTATTATACGGTCGCAGTATGCCAGCGATGTCTCGCGATGGGCAATTACGACTATTGTCAAATCATTGTTGTCTGCCGACAGGCGCGCTATCGACTCGTTGACGCTGCGTTCGGTGTCGCGGTCGAGAGCCGACGTCGCCTCGTCGAAGAAGAGCACATCGGGATTGCGGTACAATGCCCGTGCTATGCCTATGCGCTGGCGCTCGCCGCCCGATACGCGGCTGCCGCCTTCGCCGATCATGGTGTCGATGCCGTCGGGCAGCGAACCCGCGAAAGAGCCGAGACTCGCCATCTCCAGCGACCGCATCACGCGCCCGCGGTCGATATGCTCCGCATCGTCGCCCAATGCCACATTCTCGGCCAGCGTCGCGTCGAGTATGAAGACACTCTGCGGGACATAGCCGACCGAGTTCTGCCACATGCGGCGGTTCGCCGCATCGAGCTGCACACCGTCCACCAGCACTTCACCGCGCTGCGGCACATACAGCCCCAGCATAATATTCATCAAGGTACTCTTGCCTGCCCCTGACGAACCGCGTATGCCGATCTTCTCGCCGCGGGCCACCCTGAGCGAAAAACCGCATATAACATTCTCCTTGGCCCCGTCGTCATAGCCGAACGTCACATCGCGCAACTCGAGCGACGAATGCATCCGCAGGCGCCTGTCGTCATTCTCGACCCGCTCGTCCCCGCCCACACGGGCGAGAATGTCGAGCGTATAGCGGTTGTAACGCAGCGACGTATAGGCCGACAGTATGTTGCGCACCGACGGCATGAGCCGCACGGCCGCCACGGCGAAAAGTCCGAAAAGCAACCGTATGCTACCGCCGCTGACATATACGCTCGCCACAACCATGGCGGCCATGCCCGCGGCAATGGCCGTCTCGGTGAATATCTGAGGCAGCAGCGCCAGCGAGGCGTCGCGCTTGCGCATGGCGATGACACGCTCCGTAGCCTCGTCGAAAGCCGACAGCATGCGCGGGAAAGCGTTGTTTATCTCCACGTCGGCGTAGCCGCGGAAACTCTCTGTCACGTTTCGGAACTTGGCTCTCTGCGCCTCGTTCTCCTGCTTGCCGTAATTCTCCATGCGGCGGCGTATGATACGGTAATAGAGCCACACGGCGGGCGTCAGTATCACCACCAGCGCCACCGCCGTAAGCGGCTGGAATACCGCCAGCACCACGATTATGAGCAGGAACAGCAGGGCCTCGCCCGCGATGACCGCGATCGGCCGCAACACCCCGACGACGAAGTTGAGGCAGACGATATTGACGTTGCGCGACAGCTCCGACGAGTTGTTTCGCAGCACGAACTCCAGACCGCGGCGGTGATAGTCGATATACAACCTGCGCGACAGGTTGCGGTAGAGCCCGAATATGTAGTTCCGCTCGCTGCGGTAGAGCAGCATGTCGGCCGCGCCCTTGACGATTATGGCAGCCACGACTCCAGCCGCTACGGCCACTATGAAATGGTTGTCATCGGTAAATCCCAACGTTTCGTATACCCTCTGCAGCACACGGTGCGAATGTATCGCCTCGCCGTCGAGTATGAGCATCAGCAGCGGCACGAGCAACGCTATGCCGAAGAAGTTGAGCACGGCGCGCAGCAATATGGTGACTGCGGCCGTCACGCTGCGGCGGCGGAACGAAGCGGGGATAATATCGGCTATCTGTCTGAACATACCGGAAGACAAAGGTAATGAAAATACCTCATAATACAACATCTACGACATCTCCCAGCGACACGTACCAGACGTAGCCCTCCACACGGGCGTATCCCATCTCCGAGATCAGGCGCACGTACTCCGCCACCTGCCGCACGTGGCTGTTGCTGCGGGCGGCGCCGAACTTGTAATCGACGACGACGGCGCGGGCGCCGCGTATCATGACGCGGTCGGGCCGCCGCGTTCCCGCCGCCGTACGGCTTACTATGTCGCACTCGTTGCGTACCTCGTCCCATTCACCGGAAAACCATTCGGCGACCTTCGGACGCCGAAACTCGCGCCGCACGGCATCCGTCAGCTCGCGTGCCTGCGCCTCGGACAGCTCTCCCGAGCCGCGCATCTCGCCGATACGGCGTTCGACATCCTCACGGTTTACCGCGCTGCCGAGCACCCCGTGCATGAGGATGCCGACACTGCGCGGCGTCGGCACGCGCTCCCCGTCCGACACCTCCTCGAAATACCGCTGTGCCGGCAGGCGCAGGGGTATGGATACGTCCGAAGTGGGATACCCGCGCACTATGACGCTGCGGACAGCCGCATCGTCGCCCTTGCTCTCCGCCTCGGGCCCCGACAACGTGCCGTACTCCACAAATGCGGCCTCCTTGTCCGTCGCGGCGGCATCCCACAGCAGGGTCCCCATATTCATACGCTTCGACCGCGGCACGAATACATACAGCGCCTCCTTGGCGCGCGTCAGGGCCACATAAAGCATGTTTATGGCATCGACATGCGAATAGACCTTCTCGCGGTAGTATTCGTCGCAGAAAGCCGACCCCGTCATTGACTTGAGGTAGGGTACGGGGAAACGCCCCACATCCGGCACATTACCGCCGTGCGGCTCCGCCCACACGATATTGCCGCGGCCGCTCGACGGGTCGAGGCCCCATTTGCAATAGGGTAGTATCACGACCTTTTTCTCCAGCCCCTTGGCCTTATGTATCGTAGTCAGCTCTATAGTGTTGTCGCCCTTTTCCGCGCTCAGGGCGCGGGCCGCGCCCCGCTCGTCCCACATGTTCAGGAAGAGCTGTATGTCGGCCACCTTCGATGCGCAGAATGCCGCCACCTGCTCGTGTACGGCCTGCAGGTATGCCGTCTCTTCGGTGCGGGCGCCGAGACCGTATTCGGCCACTATCTTCTCGAAGGCCGCCTCGGGCGTGAGCTGGCAGATATACGCCAGCAGCGAGGTGTCGCGCGGTGTCAATGCGGCATCGTAGTCGCGCCCCAGATATGCATTCACCACAACGCGGCTTATGGCATCCTCCGCATCCTGCGAGAGCCGCATCACCGCGATCACGAACCCGCTCACGGCGGCATTACCTACCACCAGAGCGTCCTGCGTCATGATGTTGAAACGGCTGTTGCGCCGTTTGTATTCGAGCAATATGCGCGCGGCGCGGGCGCCGTCGCTGTTGCTGCGGTACAGTACCATTATGTCTCCGTAGGAATATCCGCGGTCCACGATCGACTCGATACACTCCACCAACGGCGGCTCCTCGTCGAAAAGTTCGACACGCACATACCCCTCGCTGCGGCCCTTGCGGCGCGGCGTCTGCGCATGGCCTGCATAGGCCCGCTGCAGCGTGTCGACGAGTTCGTCGCGCACCGCCGTGCTCAACTGCCCCTCGTCGGCCGCCTTGCGCAACAATGCGTTCAACGACGCATTGTCGGCCTCCACGATACGTTCGGTGACCATATTGTTGAACTCCACCACGCGCGGCAGGCTGCGGTAGTTGTCCGACAACATGCAAGTCTCTGTATCTCCCTCTCCCAGCTGCCGCGCCGCATCCTGCTGCAGGATGCGCCAATCGCCGCCGCGCCAACGGTATATCGACTGTTTGACGTCGCCCACTATCAGCACCGACGTATCCGCCGACTGCGACATGGCGTTGCGCAGCAACGGCAGGAAATTGCACCACTCCATGAACGAGGTGTCTTGGAACTCGTCGATCATGAAACGCTCGTAACGGTTGCCCATCTTCTCATAGATAAACGGCGCGTCGTTGCCGGCAATGAAACTCGAAAGTATGTACTTCGTCTCCGAGAGCAGCATGACACCCTGTTCGCGGCACTGTTCCCCGATTTTGGCATATATGTCTCCCAGCAGGGCGTAACTGCGGTATGTGCCGCGTATCAGCGCCATCGTCTCCCGCAGCCTCGCACTGCCGTCGTATATACCCAGTATGCGGCCCGCCGCGCCATGTACGGGTTCGGCCGCCGCATCGCGTTTTTTCCACGCCTCGTCCGAGAGGATCTTCTTTCGCACCGTTTTGTTCGGCGCGGCGATGGTGCCCGCAGCCGCCGCCCGCACGAAATCCACCGCACCGCCCACACTGCTCGACAGGCCGATGCTCTCGACACCCGCCGCATCGAGTTCGCGCACGGCATCCTGCGCCAGACGCCGCATCTCGGCCTCGGCCGCCGCCAGCTCGCCTTCCGCCTCACGGAGCAGCTCCATAAGCCGCTGTTTGGGCAGGGCCTCCATGACTGCCCGTTTGGCGCTCTCGTCGAAGAGCTCCTTGCCCAGATCTATGATGTCGCCGCGAACATCCCATTTGCGGTTTTCGTCGATATTCTCCTGTGCGAAGCCCGTAATCCAACGTTTCAACGTATCATCCCGCGAGATGTCGTCGATGAGCGAATCGGCACTCTTGGCCAACAGCGAAGCAGTCTCGATCTCGATATTGTAGTTCAGGTCTATACCCAGCTCCTTGATGAAGGCGCGCAGTATGCGCTGGAAAAATTTGTCTATCGTAAGCACCGTGAAGTGCGAATAGTCGTGCAGGATCTTGGCCCGCACGGCCCGCGCGCGCTCCACGACCAAAGCCTCGTTCAACGACGGGTCCTTCAGCAGCATCGGCATATAGCTGCTCTTGTCGGGATGCGAGGCAAGGGTGTCGATCTCGCGCAGGATACGGCTCTTCATCTCCTCGGTAGCCTTGTTCGTGAACGTAACGGCGAGGATGGCACGGTACAGGTACGGCTTCTCATCGTAATTGCGTATCGTGTCGTAGACGTATTTGTATGCCAGCTGGTAGGTCTTGCCTGACCCCGCACTCGCACTCAATATCTTGGCTCTCATGGCTTCACCTTTTACAGATCGATTTGTACTGACAGTATTTGCACGTCTTGCCGGCCTCCCCGGCATCGCACTGCACGAACGGTACCGACATGTCGAACAGCTCCGACAGCTTGCCGCGCAGCGCCGCCTCGAACGCCTCGGCATATGCCGCATAGTCGATTTCGGCATTGCCGGCGCTCTTGTCCACGATCGCGGGAGAGAAATCCGCATTCTGCATGTAACGCACGAAATAGAGAGCCGGACGGACATTCCGCCCGTAAGTCCGCGCTATTACCATCGAATATATGAACGTCTGCAGGATATTGCCTGCCTTGGTACGCTCCTCGCCTTCGAAGAGAGACTCCAAAGAATCGATCTCGTAATGGCGCCCGCCCGTCTTGTAGTCGACCACGCGCAGCGAACCGTCATCGAGCGAATCTATACGGTCGGCACGGCCGCCTATCGAGACGCTGCGGCCGTCGCCCAACTCGAAACGGGACGCTATCTTCTCCTCGACATCCATTACGGCGAAGGCGTCGTGCGCCATGTCGTAGGGGATGATGCCGCGCTTGATATACTTGGTGGCAATATCGTGTACCAGAATCAGATCGCCGCCGTAATCCGAAGTATCGGCTTCGGGCATCTTGAGGTAATTCTCGTTTATGGCCTCCTCCACGGCGCGCTCGACGGCACCGCTGCGGAGAATGGCCTCCAACTGCGGGGCGGGGTGTTGCACACCCTGCAGCGGCCCGTACAGCTTCTGCATGGCCGCATGAAGGATCGTACCGAACATGGGGTTGTCGACCTCCTCGGCAAGGCCTTCGCGTTCGTCTATGCCCGCCACCGAGGCAAAATAGAACTGCAGGGGGCATGCGACATAGCGCGACAGGGCCGTAGGCGAGAGTACGCGCCCCGAACCGGCATCGAGATAGGCGTTCAGCGCCTCGAGCGTACGGCCGCGCTTGGCCACGGCGATGGGCTCCGGTATATCGACATTTATATCGACACCCACGTTCACACGTTCGATAGGATAGGGCGATTCATACATCAGTTGGTATATGTAACGGCTGCACTCGCCCGTAGTCTTCTCGTCGGCATGCGAACAGTAAAGCATCTCCACACGCTCGGCACGCTGTATGAGGCGGTAGAAATAATAGGCGTAGACACCTTCGTGGTGCTCGGGCGTGGGCAGCCCGTAGGCGGCGCGCAGGTTGTATGGTATGAACGACGAGGCGCCGCTCATGTCGCCCGGGAAGTTATCGTCGTTCATAGACAGGATTATGACATTCTTGAAATCGAGGCTGCGGGTCTCCAGAATACCCATCACCTGAAGTCCCTTCAAGGGTTCGCCGCTGAAAGGTATACGCACCGTCTGGAGGTGTCGTTTCACAAGTGACGCATAAATGGAGGCGGTAATATCGACATCGCAATCCTTCAACGAGTTATTCACCTGCGACAGGTTGTCGGCAATGATCGACATGTAGGCCAGACGCAACGGGTTTCCCCCGCTGTCGGCGAAACGTTCCGACACCGCCCCCAAAACGTCCGAGAGATACTCGGCCAGCGTACGCCAGTCGTTTACCGCCGTGAATATGCGCCGCAACAGGGGATCCTCTGCAAAAAAGCCCTCCTCGACACGTATGTAACGCCCCTCGACGATCTCCCCCCGCAGGCGCACGGCATTCCCGCCGTCTATCTCCGCAATATACGGATGCGACAGTATCCCCGCCACGTCGACATGGTAGAAAGTCTCGCCGCCTTTTCCGTGGCGGCGATTGCGCTGCAATTCGAGCAGGCGCTCCAAAAAGGCGTAAGCCGTAGTCTGGCGCAGCGGGTATCCCATCGTCACGTTTATATTTTCGCCCAGTTCCGGCGGCAGCGAATGCAGCAGGGGCATAAGCAGCGATTCATCCGTGAGCACTATAGCCGTCCGCCTGTCGAACTCCAGCGACGGCGACATCTCCTTGAGAAGGGTCGTGACATATTTACATTGAAGGACATTCGAAACGGTTGAGATGGAAGATATTTTCTTCTTGACAGACAGAAAATTATCTACCTTCATATCATACGTCGGATGAAACATCGCTATATCCTCGCGAAGGAACCGTCCCGCCTCCTGTTCGGCGTTGTCCACATAATACGAATCGTAGTCCCAGCAGAACTCGCACGCCGCGGCATTCACCGCAAGGTGTTTGAGCACCCGTTTCTCGCTCTCCGACAAGGCGTTGAACCCGACGAAGACATAGCGGCGCGAGATGTCTATCCCTGCGGCCGCGCCGTCCACGTTCTCGGCGGCCGAACGGTACATCATCCCCGCGTATACCTGCCCCGATGCAGCCAAACGCTTGCGGAAACCGTGATACACGGCAGCAAGCGTCTTCCATACAGACAAAAACTTACGCTTCTCCTCCGAAAGCGATGCTTCATCCTTGAAGTGGCTCCAGAAAGTGCTTATCACCCGCCGCATCTCGGGTGTCAGATACGACAGGTCGGCCTCCAGCACCTTCAGGTCATAGATATTGCGGAAAAGCATGTCAGCATCGATCATATATTTGTCTATCAGATCGAAATCGCCGAGCAGCATCTCGCCCCAGAAATAGAATTTGTCGAACGGCTCGTCATGATATTCGGAATAGGCCTTGTAGAGTTCGGTGACCAACCGCACCTTTTCGCCCACAGAAAATGACGACGCCTCGCGCATGATGTCGTCCATAGACATATACCGCGGGCTCCACAAAGGCCTGTCGGCCAGATGCGACAACTCTTCGGTGAAAAACAGTCGTGCGCGGACCGACGGCAGCACGATCGTCAGCGACGAGATGTCGCGGCCGTATCTCTCGTAGAGGCATTTTGCCGTTTCGGCAAGGAACGTGGATTGCATGGGTTGTTATTTTGCCACGAAGTTAACAAAATAACATCTTACGGGCAACCTCGCCGCTCGGAATATTTCGTCCGCCGCGGCGTCGGCGCGTCAATCGAACGACTGCATTCCCGACTGCGATATACGTATGATCCGCTGATATTCGTCGGGCGTAAGCTCCATGAAGAAATAGTGTATGGGATCGACCCTTATATCGTTGTACCTCACTTCATAGTGGAGGTGCGGCGCCAGCGACAGGCCCGAATTGCCCGACAGGGCGATAAGGTCGCCGCGATGCACCTTCTGACCGCGGCGGACAAGTATGCTCAACAGATGCCCGTAGGACGTACGATAACCGTTCCCGTGGTCTATGACGACGGTTTTGCCCGAAGTGGAGTTTTTGTCCGAGATCTCCTTGACCGTACCGTCGGCCGTCGCGAATACGCTCGAACCTTCGGCAAGGGTGTAATCCACGCCTTGGTGCGACTCCAAAGCTCGGTAAAACGGGTTGAGTATGGTGCCGTAGCCCGCTGTGAGCAGCGTCAGCTGCTTGTTTACCACAGGCTGTATGGACGGTATGCTGTTGCTCTTCTCGCCGAGGCTGTCGCCCAGCTGCTTGATCGTCTGATACGACGCCTCCAGCGCCGCAGCACGCTCGCTCAAGCGGTCGATACCTGCAGCAAGGTCGGCCTTGAGCTCACGCTGCGACTTCGATACGGTCTTCTCATGCAGCGCCAGACGCGCCTCGTTCTGCTCGGTCTCGAAATCGTAGGGGTCGGCCTCGAACAACACGCGGAAAACGCTGCGGTCGCGCTCGGTGACATTGTCGAGTACCATTTCGAGTGAATCGTAACGCGCCGACAATACCTCGTACTCCTGCCGCAGCTTGTCCGCCGAATGGCGCATGCGGTGTTCGGCAGGCGTGTCGAACAGTATCGAGAACCCGATATAATACAGCATGGCCACGGCGACCCACGCGAAGAGGTTTATGAAGAACCTCACCGTTTTCTGCCGGCGTATGCGGCGCCTGCGTTTCGATGTATCGTTGGTCATATCGCTATCCCGTTTATCAATCGGCCTCGTAGTTCGCATCCTGTATCTGGTTCATGAGGCTCTTGTATGCCTCGGCCGACATGTTCTTGTCGAAATAGTTGACGGGGTTGACGAACGAACGCATATACAGCACCTCGTAATGGAGGTGCGGCGCCGTCGAGGCCCCCGTATTTCCCAATTCCCCTATTATCTGGCCGCGTTTGACCGAGTCGCCACGCTCGACGAGGATCTTGCTCAGATGGGCATACCGCGTCTGGTAACCGAAACCGTGGTCGAGCAGTATCTGCGTGCCGTATCCCGAACGCGAACGGTTGCGTTCGGTCTCTTCGACCACGCCGTCGCCCGTGGCATACACGGGGTCGCCTATGCGTCCGGGCAGGTCCACACCGCTGTGGAACTTCCATCGGCGGTATATGGGGTGCATGCGGTAACCGAATGCTCCGATCTTGTTGCGCAGTTTGGTGCGGTCGATGGGCCACACGGCGGGAATTGCCGTCGAGAACTTCTCCTTGTCCTTGGCCAGCACCTGCAGGTCGTCGAGCGATTTGGATTCGAGATATAGGCTGCGGGCCAGTTGGTCGAGTTCGAGCCATGTGCTCATCATCAGCGGGGTGTATTCGTCTTCCGCCACCGAGGCGTATTTACCGCGGTCATAGGGGGAATATATGCCGTCGATGGATATGGTGTCGGACGAAAAGAGAGGGCGGTAGACGTAGTTGTCGCGGTGCTTGATCTCCTCGAGCCTGTGTTGCGAGGCCTTGATACGGTTCTGCAGTATCTCATACTTCAACACGAGTTCCCTATTGTTCTCGACGATACGGTACATCTTGGGCGTATAGAACAGCGATGTGAACAGTACGTTGACCAACGCCACCAGAATAAATCCGATAAGCAGGTTGCGCAGCAGACGATATGACCGCAAACGGTAGACGAGACTTTTGACCTCATCCTCCACGCGCTTCTCGTCAACCGGCAACTTCATATTTAAAATAACTTAATTATCGGTGCAAATTTAACGTAAAATGTGTAATTTTGCAATCCGAAACAACTATTATATAAACGGCAAGATAAGTAAAATGGTATATATGGAATCTAACAAAATCAGAGAGGCTTTTCTCGAATTTTTCCGCAGCAAGCAGCACACGATCGTGCCGTCTGCTCCCATGGTGGTGAAGAACGACCCCACGCTGATGTTCACCAACGCCGGAATGAACCAGTTCAAGGAGATATTCTTGGGCAACGCTCCGCGCAAGTATCCGCGTGTGGCCGATACGCAGAAGTGCCTGCGGGTATCGGGCAAGCACAACGATCTGGAGGAGGTAGGGCACGACACCTACCACCACACGATGTTCGAGATGCTCGGCAACTGGTCTTTCGGCGACTATTTCAAAAAGGAGGCCATAGCATGGGCGTGGGAGCTTCTCACCGAAGTATACCGCCTGCCCAAGGATCGCATGTACGCCACCGTTTTCGAGGGCAGCGACGCCGACGGCGTTCCCTTCGACCAAGAGGCGTACGACTATTGGAAACAGTATCTTCCCGAGGACCATATAATCAAGGGTGACAAGCACGACAACTTCTGGGAGATGGGCGAGACCGGCCCATGCGGCCCCTGCAGCGAGATACACTTCGACCTGCGCGACGAGGCCGACATCGCCGCCGTCCCGGGCCGCGAGATGGTCAACAAGGGACACCACCTCGTAATCGAGATCTGGAACCTCGTCTTCATGCAGTTCAACCGCAAGGCGAGCGGCGAGCTGGAGCCCCTGCCGGCAAAGCATGTCGATACGGGCATGGGCTTCGAGCGCCTCTGCATGATCCTTCAGGGCAAGAAATCGAACTACGACACGGATGTCTTCCAGCCCACGATCGAGCGTATCGCGGCCATGGCTGCACGCCGCTACGGCGACGACCCGAAATGCGACATTGCCATGCGCGTAATGGCCGACCACCTGCGCGCCATAGCCTTCTCGATAGCGGACGGGCAGCTGCCCGCAAATGCAAAGGCGGGATATGTCATACGCCGCATCCTGCGCCGCGCCGTACGTTACGGATACACCTATCTGGGCTTCAACGAACCTACGCTCTGCAAGCTCGTCGCAGGTCTTGCCGAGCAGATGGGGCACCAGTTCCCCGAACTGCGCCAGCAGCAGACGCTCATCGAGCGCGTAATCGAAGAGGAGGAGGCAGCCTTCCTGCGTACGCTGGCTACGGGTATAAACCTCCTCGACGGCGTCATCGCCCGCGTCGGCAAGGGCGGCCGCATCTCGGGTAAGGATGCTTTCGAACTATACGATACATTCGGATTCCCGATCGACCTTACGGAACTCATCGCCCGCGAACAGGGCGTCGAGGTCGACCTCGAAGGCTTCGAGAAGGAGCTGCAGATGCAGAAGCAGCGCTCGCGCAACGCCGCCGCGCAGGATGTGGACGACTGGCAGGAGCTGCTGCCCATCGAGAGCAGCGAGTTCATCGGCTACGACACCCTGACGGCGCCCGTACGCATCGCCCGTTACCGCCGCGTCACCTCGAAGGGCAAGACCACATACCAGCTCGTATTCGACCATACGCCTTTCTACGGCAATTCGGGCGGCCAGATCGGCGACACCGGATATATAGAGAATGCCAATGAAAAGATTGAAATCATAGCCACCGAGAAGGAGAACGGCCTTATCATACACATCGCCGCGCACATGCCGGAGAACCCCGAGGCTGAGTTCACCGCCGTAGTCGACCCCGTAAAACGTCAGGCCGCAGCCAACAACCACACGGCCACGCACCTGCTCGACGCAGCGCTGCGCAAGGTGCTGGGATCGCACGTCGAGCAGAAAGGTTCGATGGTAACGCCGCAGGGCCTGCGCTTCGACTTCTCGCACTTCCAGAAGGTTACGCCCGAGCAGCTGCGCGAGGTGGAGCGTCTGGTGAACAAGGCCATACGCGCCAACTACCCGCTTGAGGAACGCCGTGACGCCACCATCGAGGAGGCTCGCGAGGCCGGTGCTATCATGCTCTTCGGCGAGAAATACGGCGACCGTGTGCGCATGGTCCGCTTCGGCGACTCGGTAGAGTTGTGCGGCGGTACGCACACCTCGGCCACGGGAACCATAGGGCTGTTCAAAATCATCAGCGAGAGCGCCATCTCGGCCGGCGTACGCCGTATAGAGGCCGTTACGGCAGAGCCGGCCGAATCGATGCTCTACGCCGTGGAAGACCAGATACACAACATCATAAACCTCCTGAACAACCCGAAGGTCGAGCAGTCGATCCAGAAACTGCTCGACAGCAACGAGTCACTGCAGAAAGAGGTCGAGCAGCTGCATAAGGAGCAGGTAACCGCGCTTGCCGACAAGATCCTTGCCGAGCGCAAGCGCTTCGACGATGTTTTCGTCATCGCCCGCCAGCTGCCTTACACATCGGGCATCATGAAGGACTTGGCCTACACTTTGCGGTCGAAGGCTTCGGACATAGTGATGGTGTTCGGCTCGGCGGCCGGCGACAAGCCTACGCTCACCATAATGCTCGGCGACGACATCGTGGCGCGCGGCGTCGATGCCGGCGCCGTAGTACGCGAGGCGGCCAAGGCCATCGAGGGCGGCGGCGGCGGACAGAAGTTCTTCGCTACGGCCGGCGGAAAGAATGCCGAGGGATTGCAGAAGGCGATCGACACGGCCGTGGAAATAATAATGTCGAAATTGAAG
>CASFQF010000004.1 GCA_949296635.1 uncultured Alistipes sp.
CGTCGACCGCATACTCATGCCGTATGTGATATACGAGCGGGAGGAGGACAGTCAGGCTGTGAACAGCTATAACTGCCCGATCGTATCGGGATATTCGGATGTCGTGCGCAGCGTGGAAGACCTCTCCGTACCGCTCGATACGCCTACCGTGTCGTTCCGCTCGGAGCGGTTGCTGCGGCGGCAGTGCGTCGAATATCTCCGGACGCTGGGCGTCGACCGCGTTACGGCCCTTCGGGCGTTCCGCCTCGCCTTGGCAGAATACCATACATTCTCACGTAAAATAAAAGCCGTGGACGAGGAGATCGTATCGCACAGCCGTGAGGCGGGCCGCTTGACGATCATACTCGCGGGACGCCCGTACCATGCCGATCCGCTCATACAGCACAAACTGTCGGATATGATCGCCTCGATGGGCGTAGATGTCATTACGGACGATATAGTGCGCGGCGAACAAATCGACACGGGCGACACGCATTTCGTATCGCAATGGGCCTATCCCAACCGCATCCTCCGCGCGGCGGAGTGGTGCGTGCGGCAGGGCAGCGATGTGCAGCTTGTGCAGATGACATCGTTCGGCTGCGGTCCCGACGCTCTGCTCACGGACGAGGTGCGGGATCTGCTGGGCCGCTACGGCAAGAGCTTCGCCCTGCTCAAGATCGACGACGTGAGCAATATCGGCTCCCTCAAGCTGCGTGTGCGCTCGCTCGTCGAGAGCCTCAGGCTGGGTCATTGCCGCCGTACGGAGGTGCGGCCGTTCGTCACGACACCCGTATTCGCAGAGAAGGACCGGCACCGCAAAATCCTCATACCGTTCTTCACACCCTTCATATCGCCGCTTATACCGCATATTGTGGCACGCGCGGGTTACGACGTGGAGAGCCTGCCCGCCAGCTCGGCATATACGGCCGAGATGGGGCTCAAGTACGCCAATAACGAGATATGCTATCCGGCGACACTCATCGTCGGTGATATGATCACGGCATTGCAGTCGGGGCGGTACGACGTCTCGCATACGGCCGTGGCCATATCGCAGACAGGAGGTCAGTGCCGTGCCAGCAACTACATATCGCTCATAAAGAAGGCTCTTGTGGAGGCCGGCTTTGCGGATGTGCCGGTCATATCGGTATCGCCCGGCAGCGGCCTGAAGAATACACAGCCCGGGTTCAGGATCCCGTGGCGGAAACTGCTGCGTTCGGCTGTAGGTGCGGTCATATTTACCGACTGCCTCGCACGGCTGTACTATCCCGCCGCAGTACGCGAAACGGAAGCAGGAAGCGCTGCGGCCCTGCGCGACAAATATATGGACGAGGCCGTCAAGATTATACGCGGGCGGTCGGAAGGACGGCAGATAACCTCCTTCCGCGAACTGCTGTCCCGCGCGGCGGAGGAGTTCTCGCGGATCGTGCCCTTGGGCGTCGACCGCCCGAAAGTAGGTATCGTGGGCGAGATATACCTCAAGTTCAACCCGTTTGCACAGAAGGGGCTGACCGAATGGCTGGTAGACCAGAAAATCGAGGTCGTGTCGCCTGTTCTGGCCGATTTCTTCATGCAGGGATTCGTGAACCGCGACGTCAAGCTGCGTACGGGCCTCGAGAAGTCGCGCATACCCGACTGGCTGATGCGGCGGGTATTCGCATGGATGCAGGGTATAATAGACAGTTATAATTCCGTGGCGTCGCGGTTCGAATATTTCCGGCCTTTGGGCAACATATATCACGAGGCTGCGGCCGCCTCGAAGATCATATCGCTGAATGCGCGTTTCGGCGAGGGGTGGCTGCTCCCCGGGGAGATAGCGACCTTCGCCATGGGCGGCGTGAACAATGTCGTGAGCCTGCAGCCGTTCGGATGCATCGCCAACCACATCGTTGCAAAGGGTGTCGAGAAACGCATCAAGACTCTATATCCGCAGATGAATCTGTTGTCGCTCGATTTCGACGGCAGCGTGAGCGATGTCAACATTACGAACCGCCTGCTGCTGTTTATAGACAACCTGAAGAAAGGAGGCAGCTATGGCATGTGACGTAAACGACAACCTTGAGCTGCGCATCGTGGAGGCAGCCCGTACGATATTCATCGAAAGAGGATATGCCGATGCGAGCATGAGCGACATCGCCGCCGCGGCAGGAATCAAGCGCTCGACGCTGCACTATTATTTCCGCACGAAGGACCGGCTGTTTCAAGCCATATTCGTGGATATAGTGCGTGACATATTCCCTCGCATACAGAATATCCTTGCGGAGGACCGTCCCTTCATGTCGCGGCTGAACTCGGTCATAGATGAATATATGGCGCTGTTCCGCAAGAATCCGGCGCTGCCGCAATTCATCATAGGCGAGATACAGCGTGACGTGCGCCATTTGATGGGTGTCCTCGACAGCCTTGAGATCGAGGGATACATATGCACGATACGCGAGAGGATGGCTCTTGAGATACGAAGCGGCGAACTGCGCCGTGTACCGCTGCGCGTGATCCTGCTGACATTGTATTCACAGATGATATTCCCGTTCATGACGCGCGACCTCGTTGCGACGCTGATGCTCGCTGACGGGGAGAGCTTCGACAGATTCCTTCGCGAGTGGAAACGCAGTATAATGAGGCAAATAGGGTATCTTGTGCTGAATATCGACAATCGGGCCGAGATAGAACGTATGGTTGACGCCACTCTCGATATCGGTCGGGACAACTCCGTGTCATAGACGGGCTGCATGATAGGGATTTCCGCGGCACGCAAGTTCCGACACCGAATGCTGCATAAAAAGGACGGTAAAATTTGCAGATTGCGATTTTTGTATTATCTTTGCACTCGCTAACAGAAAGAGGTGCGTTAGTTCAGCTGGTTAGAATACGTGCCTGTCACGCACGGGGTCAGGGGTTCGAGTCCCCTACGCACCGCAGAAGGCCGGCGGAAGGGTGCCGGCAAGGTTAGGGCCGAAATATGAGGTCCGACATAAACAAAACGGGATGGTTGCAAGACCGTCTCGTTTCCTTTTATATGCCTGTCGGGCATGGGCCGGCAGGTTTATCCATCCATTACCGGCAATCCGCATACACGTCCGCACCCATTCAACGGCGCTTTTGTATGCGGCATTGATGCCGCTGTCTGCCGAACGCACGCGATGGAACGTCGTGTACGATACATCGGCATATCTCCATGTGCGGTATCTCCAGAATCGTGCGGCGTTCTTTCATCAGCATCTGCTGCTTGACACAAGGCCTTTCCTTCGGCCGAGGACAATGCTGTCGGCACGCCGTACTGCCACCCACCGCCTCCTTCGTACGTGTCGGGATCAGATTACGCTCGGTCTCGGACACCAAACCGAAAACTCTTGAAACACCGTTGTCGGCACGTGGACGAGAGACGATTCGCAGAATCGGCTTTGAATAGATTAAGGACGACAGCCGCAAACAATTCATGTTTGCGGCTGTCTCTATTTATTTGCTAATGCCGGTCACTCGAGCAGACGGCTGCCGGGCGGGATATCGCGTACGCAGCGTATTCTATACTCATTATCCAATTCAGTCCCTTTTGCACCCGGGCTGAATACCAATGACGACCTTGCAAATCCGTATCTGACGTTCTGATTACTGAACTGTGTACAGCATGCCGCCTGATTCGCGGAATTCCCATCGTCATAACATTCCGACAATAAAGACATTGCATTCATGGCCGAGAGCTCGACAAGGTTGGGTACCCGCCATCCGGTATATCGTCCTTCGCTGTATGTTTCGCACGGATTATGTATTGTACCATCGGCTCCAATTATGTCTTTGAGTTTGTAGGTTAATATGTCCCCGTATCGATCTTTCAGGTAATCACTGGCTACGAAGATTCCCTCATAGAAAGAGTTCTCATCATCATCCTCGTTATGCGGGTCCAAAGAACCTTCCACGTACCCTCGATATAGGTTGTCCATAAGGCGATTCTTGAAATTGAGGATGATCATGCCGTTTCTTTCATACTTCTCCACGGTCGGATCGGCCTTTATACCGTATATTGCCGACGCGTCCTGTGTACCCGCCGTAATGGCGGGCAGTACACGCACGCATCTTATAGGTAATTCAGATTTGTCATAATAACTGTCTATGCTTCCATATGAACCTTTCTCTACCGCCCAATAGACTCTTTTGCCATTTTCGCTGCTGGTGTAATACAACGATCCGTCGCTGATGTATTTCGACGGATACCCGTTAGGGGCGCCGGTGGTAGTTTCTTTTACCATTTTAGATTTGTCGCCAATATACAGCTGCGCCGCGTTCGAGATGGCGCCGGATCCGATTCCCATACGTATGTACTCGTTTACCGAAGCGAGGTGCCAGCGTACCTCGTTATCGTCTATATTGCCGTTGCCGTTCAGATCGCGGTTGCGCGAGAGGCATGCATAATATGCATATCTGTCTCCATTAACCGCCTGATATGCGGATTCATTTAATTTATGGCCGTCATCATGGCTTACCGAGGTTGTAGAGTACCATCCGTTTTGTGCAACATTGATATATGTATTCCACTTTCCGTAAGAACCATTTTCTTGAGGTATTTTGGATAGCAGGCGGATCTGGTTGGATCTGCCGTCGGAATCATCCAGCGTCCCATATACCCTCGGATTCCCAAACTTTAATGTCAGCGGAGTCTCGTTATATGTCTCTATGCCGAATGCATTGAGATTCGTATTGTTCCTTGAATTGTAAAACGTCTGCATCGACAGCTGTGAAATATACGAGTATATTTGGCTGTACGAACTGTTGCCGTCCGCCGACACGTCGGTGCTCATGGCGATAATCATCTCACGTGGAATTTTATTGGTGAGGACGCTCCATGTGATAAGCTTGTCTCCTGTCAACGGGTGGCGGTAATAGTAATACTCGTTTACAAAGGCCGTAAAACGGGCTATGTATCGGTATTTTCCATTCTTATTGACATATGATACGATGATCCCGTCTTTATTCCGGCCTGTGGCGATGGACCCCTTCTGCTTTAGTTTCTTTACGGCCTTGCCCAATGCGACACACACGTCGTATGCATCCATCAATGTCTCGGCATCCGCATCTGGGTTGTAATTGGCATATGGATCGGGTGTCAGTTTGTGGTCTACATTCCATGACGGCACACCGGGGTATGAAGATATTTGACTCTCGCTCTGCGGATAAAATTCCACCCATTTGTAGTCGAATCCTTTTGTGGGCTTGCCTTCTGCGCCGGCCCCGTCGAGAATGTCGCTTTTTTTGTCCGCCGGTATCTCGCCGTTCGTTATGGCATCGACATATATCTGATATGGCTTGAGAGAGCCGCGCTTGTTGATAACGCCGTTTGCATTATGTTCCATGGCTTCCGACTGGATTACCAGAACAAGTCTGTCGGCGATTGCTTGGTCAAGTTCCGAGGCGTTGTCTGTGGTTATTGACTCCGCTATGTCGGATATATCGTATTCGAGATATACCTGTTCGTAATGGGCGTCCAGAGTATAGTTATACACACATTTTTCGGCATCGAATATGTCGCCTTCCGCGCCGTTCTGATATTGGGTTTCATCCCCCTTCTGCGCTTCGACAACGATATTGTTCACATCCAATACGGACATGTTGTATGTATATGAGTAATTGCGTTCGACCGAGAAGTTGCCCATAGATCCCGTGTTGCTGAAATCCCCAAGGTGCACGGTATAATTCACATTGCCGGTAAACCTTCCGTCGTTCGAGGAGAAAGTCCCGTTTATGACAATGAACGTACTGTTTTGGGGCGCGTTTTTCCAAACCTTGTCCTGCGGCATTGTAGCTGTCCCCGGGCTATTCCAGACCTCCCTGTCATTATAGTTATCGATAGCTACGGTCTCCTGCACATTCTCGGGCATATAGAACTGGAAAGAATATTTGTCTTCATTGAGGCCGCCGACATTGGTGACCGCACTTTTTGTGTATGTTATGCCGCCGTCAGCGTTGTTGATATTATCCGAATCCCTGTTTGCATCCGCACGGGTGTCGGCGGCCAGATATGAGTTTTGGGGAACATTGTATACTCTGAATGTGGAGGGATAGAAAGTACCATTGGCACCTTGCGGTTCGGCTATTATATTGAAAGTGATACGCGCCATCGATCGCTGCATTTTGATGGCGACTTTATAATTTTCATCACCGTAGTCTCCGTATTTTTCTACAATGCCTTTGCCTTGGCTGTCCGCGGCAAACACCACGCCCGTATTCCATCCGGAAATAAGCATCTGGTTCGGGGCCGTAATGGAGGGGAGGTTTAGGTTGCCATCCACATTGTAATTAAGTTCATTATTTGCCAATGAGATGATGCCGTCGCGTAATTGAGCCAACGATGCGGTTCCATTTTCAGCTGCATTGCGTAAATCGGTGAGTTTTTGGAAATCCCAATAGTCGTTGCCGTAATTGGCTACGGCAAGCAGCTGTTTCTCTCCCGTCGTGGTCTCGAACGAGACCTTATATAACGTTTCGTTTGTCGGCTGGCTGTAGTTGTCATTGGCCTTCGGATCGCTTATCTCGACTACATCCTGACACGATGTTCCCGCGGCGTCATATACGAATATCATTATCGACGATAGTCTCGACAACGTGTTGTCGGCGCGTGTAACCGTAATTTCGGGGGCAGGAGCGGCACCTATGTTTAGACTCACGGTGCAGGGGAAGCCTTCAGCCGTATCGAGACCCGGGATGACCGTATCGTCTTTGGTACAGGCCGCGGCAACTCCTGCCAGCAGGCCTGCTGCCAATATCCGCATATATATTGTTTTCCGCATATGATCCCTATATTGAAATTTGTTTGTATATCGCGTAATGTTTGTTATTGGAACGACGGTATGGTAATATTCTTCTCAACCCATGCCTCGGTCATTACGTTGAACTCTGGCGTGACGGTCGTCGACCCCTTGAACGTACCCTGCACATCGACACTTTTGTTGCGCGGTACCCGCGGCAGATATACAGTGTAGTTTTTAGTTTCGGTACGGTTGTTCCCGTAATCGAAAAGGACTGTCAGTTCGAGACGGTAAGCCTTGTCTTTTCCCGTTTCGGTCATTATTCCTTCGCTCGTTGTGAAAGTCCCGCCGGTCTTATCGTACGTACCATGCTGGTTCGGAGCGAGATAGGTGCGGGCTACGGTAGTGTATCCATCCGCCGGTTTCGTCACGAGCGGCTGAGCCGTATTTATGAGGGGTTCTACGAGTTCCTGATTATTGTTATTCGCAGTTTGGTTGTTGTTGAATGAAATTACGTCATCAACCGATTCTTGGCTCCCGAAATAGAGTCTGAACGCATCGGGTCGGTGATATACTTCGGCGCGCGTCAGCGTGATTGTCACGTCGTCGGACTCCTTGTTGAGCATAAGCCTCAAGCGGCCCAGAACGTGCTGCACGGTTACGGGGATGACCAGCGTGCCGGATTCCGGAATATCTTGAGGATTTATGGTATATGCGCTGGTATAATTATTTTCATTTTTACCGGTGAACTCGGCACCGAACTCATCGCACGGGTTGTTCGACATGGGAGATACGAATTTGCCGTCTTTCTCCTGCCAGCCGTTGAATCCCGACAGGTCGAATCTCAATGATTCGAGATCGGTTTTGGCAAGCGATTCCCAATCGGAGATTGCGGTTCCGTCGTCCTTTTTCGGATCAGGCCCGAACTTGTCATTGGCAATCACATAGAAATTGATACTGCCGATCTTGGACAACGTCATGGGAATATAGTTCTGGCCGCTAAGGTTGTCGGCTTCGGCGTAACCGACTTTTTCGTCGCCGATGAAAGCATAGACCCGCAACTGGTGTATGACATCGTCGGTATCGTCGCTGCCGACGCGGGTGCCGTCGCCGTCACTCACCACGAGCCGCACGTCTATGGGGCCGGTAACGCCTTTCGGGGTATTGTCCTTGCCGCACGAAGTCGCTGCGGCCAATGCCGCTATCGCCATCACGCAGTATATGTATATGGTTTTCACCTCTCTGTCTCCTTTAAGGTCAATCCTTGTCGAAGTCGGGGATTACGGGAGCGGTATCCCAATCTATAATCTCTACGCCGATAGGGGAGAAGCGGATAAGTATGGGTACGGTCACCTCATGCACGCCCTCGACGGCGATATTGTTTTCATCGAGGAAGTCGGCAAGCGAGAACTCATGCACCACTGCGCGTGATTCGTTGGCATGTATTCGCACGGTAATGTCGTTGTCATCTTTGAACCGCAATGTGTTGAATGCCGCCGTATAACTCGTGGCATCGCTTTGATCGGCCGTGAGCACAGGGTGATACGAGCAAAGCTCTTCCTCGGATGGAATATTGTCGAAATCTGTAAATGATGCGAGTTGGGTCAGCTCGAGCGACGGTATGTTCATAACCGGATCGTCAAATCCCTCGATGCGTACGCGGAACTTGACATGCGAGCTGACAAAATCGCATATATAGTCCTTTTCGACCAGCGTCTCGGGCACCTCGATGTCGATCGTGCCGTAATAAAGCGGGTCGTTGGTATGTATTCTGCTATTGTCGTAATAGCCGTTTGCGGCGATCTTCTCGCCTTCACTGATAGTGGTCTCTTCGAGAGCATTGCCCCAACACACGATCCCGTATCTGCCCGGGAACAAGGCAATATGAGCCCCTTGGTATGCATCCAGAGCCTTGTCGTCATATCGGATCTCGTCGACGAGCGAGCCGTCGGCCTTCGAGTAGACGTACATGGTCACATGCTCTATCTTCTCGGGGAATATATCGGTCGTACCATCGCCGACATAACGAAAGCGGATCGTTACCTTGCCCATACAATCGTCCATGTTCTCCTTGATGCAGCCGGTGGCCAGAGACACTGTCACGATCGTGATCAGCAGCAGATATCTGTATAGTTTTCTCATTTGCTTTTGCCTGTTTGCGTGTCATTCCGTAGTGAGTCGGAGATGCTACGATTTTTTTGGTTTGCCGGTCATGGGGCACGGCCGCTGCCATGCCCCGTTCCGGCGGTTTATTATTTGAAAAACAGGGTCCGGTATGTCCGGTTGTTATTACTTGTTGAACTCGGGCGTGACTTCCTGCGTCGCAAAGTCGGCTACGCCAACCTTTACAATGACATTGTATTTGTCCTTGTCCTCAAAGCCGAGAGATACATTGTATGGATTGATCTCAATATCGGCCGTGTATATCATACCCGGACGGTATGTCAAAGCGCTGCTTCCGTCACTATTCTTGAGATTGACAACATTGGCGTATGCGATCTTGTCACTGCCTGCGGGATAGAGGAAATCACCTTTCAGCGAAAGGGCTTTGTCATCCGTTACCACCTTGTATTTATCGTCACCTTCTCCGGCTCCCTTCTTTTTAACCGTAATCGTATAGCCTCTGTCATCGGGATAATAGAGCTGGAAATGCCACTGCGGCAACGTCCCATCCATGTCTCCCGTCATTTGTGTATTGTCATCTTCGGGCGAGGTGGGGTCGAAGGGAACGAAGAAATGGAACGGTACACATTGAGTGTTCCCGTTATATCCCGTAGGGAGAAGTGCTGCATAACCAGAACCGTCCTGATAACCCGTATATGCGAGCGAAGGATTTACATTGCTCCATGTAACTCCGTCTATTGAGGGATTGGGTTCGACCCATGCTCCGTTCACGATTGACGTCCAGTTGGCCGGAGTGGCGAAAAGCGAACTCGTCTGCGGCGTGCCGAATATGTTTTCGGCCAGATATACATTGCTCTGATAAATACCGGTAATTATGGGCGCATAATTCGACCACTCTACTAAATAGGTGCTTCCGTCAGGCTGTACGAATTCCTTAGATCCGCTATCGGCAACAGTGATATTTCCCCACTCTATGCGGGAAATAATGGGACGTATGACAACATCAGCTGCGTACACCATATCGCCGTCAGCCGGAACCTTCGGGTCCTGATTGTCCGTATTGCCATACGTGGGTATCGAGGTATTCGTATCGGCGCCCGCAATCAGAACCCTATCGCAGCCGGCAAAGATCATATTGTTCTGTTCCATGCTGGGGGCCTGCTGATTCATGAGGACCTTGAAGTTGGCCATGGTAGTAATATCCCCTATATTCATGGATTCAGGGACGTTTGCCGCAATATATACGGCAGTTACATCTTTCAATCCGACAAAGCGCAGGCCGTCGCCTTGAACGTCATCCAGATAACCATTGCCTGTATTCAATGTATAATGCTCCTGCACCGTGCCGTTGGCATTGGTGAAGAATACATCTATCGTCGAAATGGTTGTCTTTTGCGGGTCGCCATTACCGTCGAGCCATGTGCCATCGACGGCGCGTGTGGCCGGCAGATTCACTTTCAGCACAACCTGTTTCGACCCGTCGGCAGATGCGGTGCCTCCGGCGTCATCTTTCGAGCACGCGATCATTCCGACGCATGCTGCAGTCATGAGTAATAGTTTGAATTTCATAGTTGATTGAATTAAAGGTTTATTTGTGTAATTTGTGTAATTTGTGTAATTTGTGTAATTTGTGTAATCTGTTTTCCCAGATGCCGATACCGGTTTCGGGGGTTTCTTATATTTGAGGTTAACGTTTATTCCAAACTTTTCTCCAACTCTGCGAGGTTATGTTCCGCTTCCGCCGACGCCTGCTGTGCCGCCTGCGTCCATGCCTCACGCGCCTTGTCGGTGTTGCCGCTGCGGGCATACGCCACTCCCCGGGCATTCAGCACACCGGCATTGTCGGGGGCCTTGTCCAGCAGCGCCAGCGCACCGCCGTAATCGCCCGCTTCGATCATCCTTGCCGCCGCATTTACGACGGCTGCCGTCTGTTCCGGGTATGTGCGCGCCGCTACCGTCAGGACATGGTCATATTCGGCAGATCCCTTTTCGTAAAGCCCCGCCACGCGGTACATTTCGCTCAATGATAGCTTCTTCGGGTCTGTATCAAGTAATGCGCGCGCCTCCTGTACGTCGAAATTGCGTACATTGTAGACTATACGGTAGTCGTTGCGGCGCAATCGCGGATATATTTCACCTATGAGCCTGCGGTATATGGTCGGTGGAATGAGTTTCGTCAGGGCTGCATCTTTCTCATCGAGAGTCATTGTCCCGTCGTCGATTATGGCCAGCACCTTGTCTCGGTCGAGCAGCTGCGGCAGGGCTACCACATGTGCGCGGAAGTTAACCCAGTCCTCGCCTCGGCCTGTTGCCGTTATCATGGCACGGTCGACATCGGTATTGCCGGCCATATAGTCGGCCAAGGCGTCAGCACGGCGTTGCGACAGTGCGAGGTTGTAATTCTCTGGGGCCTCCGGCGACGCCCAGCCCTCGATGCTTATAGATGTTATGGTCAGATCGCTGTCCTCGCCGACGCGCTCCACCGACTCGACGATAGAGGCCAACTCGGCCGCATTGTCCTTGTAATCGGCGAGAATGGCATGCTTGTCCACTTTGAAGTTGATATACGCCGAAAGAGACTCTTCGCGAGTCTTTACCGGTTCCGGTTCCGGTTCGACGAACGAGAGCAGGTACTGCGGCGTGTATGGCGTATAGAGCACCCGTCCCACCTGTGTAGCGCCGAGCGCGAGGGGCGTATCGTCACAGCCGCAGCTCTCCTCGCGTATCGTAAGCGTAGCCCCGCGCATCCATTTTTCGAAAGGAGCGGCGGCCGAATAAGCGACGTACTGCTCTCTGCCCGTTTTCTGCCAACGGCGTACCGACCTTGCCGTGCAGGCGGTATTATCGGTTATGGTTTGCTCTCCGTTGCGCAGATAGTGCATGTAGGCACGCCGCCCCATGATCTCGACCGAAGGGAGATCGATACTGCGATCGCCCTTCACTATCACGGGTGTTAGAATGACTGTCTCGTCGCCGCCCACAGCCAAAGCGGTTATATCGACGGACATATCGACATTCAAACTGTTTCCGGCGCGACTTACGTCGAGATCGCGTATTTCAGCCTCGCCGCTCATTATCTTCTGTCCTGCCGCAGGCACCGATACGGCAAGCGTCAGAAACGTTATCGAGAGTATGCGTATTATGTTGTTATTCATGGTCAATAGCTTTTTCAGAACAGATAAACAAGATTGATCGCGGCTTTGGTCGGGCCGAAGTAGTTGTGATGGCCGCTGCCGACCTTTGAACCGCATCGCGGGCACATATATTTATCGTAACTCGTATATGCGTAACCCACACCTATCTCGGCCTCGAGATTCCAATGCTTGCCCAGCATCCATGCGTAACCGTAGGCAATGCCAATACCCGTGAACCAGCCTTCATAACGGTGTTCTTTGAGATTGGAGAACTTAGTCCCGAGGAAATCGGGGATACCGTCGATGTTGCCCACATTGTATTCTCCGCCCCACAGGTGTGCCGCGAGGAAATGTCCGCCGAAGCGTTTGCATGTCCAATACCTCACTTCCGGCTGCACGAACCAGTGTTTCCATTTCTTGTTCTCGGAAAAAGTCCACGGATTATAGTTGCCCGATATGTCGAATGTCCACTTTTCGGACAAGCCGAACTCGGCACCGAGGTTCATGCTTGTCGTGGCGTCGTATAAAATGTTGCTCTTCACACCCCATTTTTGGGCGCAGGCCGGCCGGACCAAGCACACCGCGCCGAGTACGGACAGCAGGATCAGATATTTTTTCATTTCAATAAAAAATATTCATTTGCAAAACCGTAAATTTCAAGATAAAAATAATGGATAACTGCAGCAAATATATCAAAAATCCCCCCCCCATCAAAATAATTTTCAGATAAAAACGGCCGGATATGCGTATCTGAAAGAGAATCATGTATTTCTGCATATTATTGAACGTTGATGCACAATGTGAAAAAAAACACGTACCGCCACTAAAAAAGGAATAAAAACATTTGTCAAAATCGTCGGACAGCCGACGCGGGTTTCATATACGAAAGTTTTATTTTCAAAACGATGTCTCTGTCGCTTAACATATTGATTTCAAGTATGATATAGATGTCCGTCTTTGTTTATTCATTGCCATGATCCATCGGCCGGATGATATTATCATTCATATATATGTTGTTTTTATTCATCTGAAGGTCGTTCGAAAAATATATATCAACATGCTGAAAAAAAGTAAACCAAATAATGCATATTCCCTTTTTTGTATATTTATTGTCATGGGATTAGGACTAATTTTATGTGATACAGACTGTTTAATAGCCGCAGTGTATATTATTAAATATTTAATAATATGGTATTACTCTGACAATCAGCGGGAATACGGTAGAGCGGCAGCGATGGAAAGCCGCTATGTCAAAAACGGAGAGATGGTATTGCGGAACTGAATGCGTCCATCTGATAATTTGTCCATATGAGAACAGGAAAACAAATTCGCATATTGGTAATAATTATGAATACGATGGCGTGTCTGCGGTTTCGCGGCATTACGTTGCGAAAAAAAAACAGGACCGCCGACAGTATGGGGTATGGAGTTTTAGTATAAACAGTCATAATGATATGGGAAATGGGACAATACCGACTCCGAGTCTGCGGAGAGATCCGCATGCGGCGCCGTCGGCCGGCTTCTGTAACCGGCTTATGGCGTACGAATTATATACCGTTTATATACCGTACCCCGTAAGGACGAACGTATCTGCGACATATAAACTATAAATGATGACGTAATGAGTAGAAAATGTTTTTTGAAAAAATAAATTTTCGGTAAATTTGTGTTGCAGAAACGCTTTATCCGGAGCCTTGCCGGAAATATCCGGCGCCTATCGTACAGCGAAGATCCGGTGCGTGCTGAC
Organism: uncultured Alistipes sp.; assembly: GCA_949296635.1. Classification (GTDB taxonomy): domain Bacteria; phylum Bacteroidota; class Bacteroidia; order Bacteroidales; family Rikenellaceae; genus Alistipes. The sequence continues at coordinate 13,719 of CASFQF010000004.1, forward strand.
GAACGGAGCCAGAAAACAGCCATGCAGCCGATGGCATGGGAAATAGGGGATGGCACAATCCGTGACCGTAATGCCGGCGCCCGTGTTCGGGCCCGGAAATTACGGGGGATACGGCCTTCTGGTGCCCGTATTTAATAACAAACATAATGGGGATTAACGCGGAAATATTGATAGTCTTTGCCGGACTGTGCCTTATGGTCGGTCTGCTCGTGGCCGACTTTACGCGCCCGGGGTTCGTAATGTTCTCGGTGGTGATATTGTTCATGTGCGCAGGCATATTGTCCCCGAAGGAGGTGCTTGCGGGGTTCTCGAACAAGGGAATGATAACCGTGGCGCTCCTGTTCCTCGTAAGCGAAGGCGTGCGGCGCAGCGATGCCCTCGGCCATCTGGTCAAACGCATGCTCCCGAAAAAGACCGACGTCTCGATACGCGGCGGATATATACGCATAATGCCCGTCATAGCATCCGTATCGGCGTTCCTGAACAATACGCCCGTGGTGGTCGTATTCATACCTATTATCAAACAATGGGCCCGCAAGGTGCGGCTGCCCCTGTGCAAGTTCCTCATACCTTTGTCGTATGCCGCCATTTTGGGCGGAATGTGTACGCTCATAGGCACATCTACGAACCTCGTCGTGCACGGCATGATGCTCGACGCGGGGTATGAGGGGTTCACAATGTTCGAGCTGGGCAAGGTGGGTGTCTTCATCGCATTCTTCGGTCTCCTGTACATGGTGCTCTTTGCCGCGCGGCGGCTGCCGGATGATTCTGCGGAGACCGCTGCCGGTGGTGTCGAGGCCGCGGAGGAGGACTCGAATGTCGTGGAGGCTGTCATCGGGAGCCGTTTCCCGGGTATAAACAGGTCGTGTTCGGATTTCGATTTCGCCAAGCATTACGGCGCGGAAATACGAGAGATCCGCCGTGGCGGCATGCCGCTCACGGATCTCGATTCGCAGATATTCCGCGAGGGCGATACGCTGATACTCGAAACCGACGGCTCGTTCATAGCAACGTGGGGGGACTCGAGCGTATTCCTCATGTTGAGCAACGGCCGTTACCACGAGCCCGTCAGCCGCGGCTGGCGGAAATGGCTTGCCATAGTGCTGCTCACGGTGATGATCGCCGGAGCCACGTTCGGTTCGCTGCCGGCCGTACAGAGGCTCTCGCCGGACATACCGCTCGATATGTTCTTTTGGGTATGCGTGGTAACGGTGCTGATGGGGTTCTTCGGCATATTCCCCGCAAAGAAATACACCAAGTTCATTTCGTGGGACATACTCATAACCATCGCCTGCGCGCTGGCAATCAGCCGTGCGATGGTCAATTCGGGACTTGCCGACTACATTGCGGCGCACGTGATCGACTTCTCGAGCAATGCCTCGCCGTGGATGGTGCTCGTCGTGATCTATATCACGACCAACGTCATCACGGAGTTGATAACAAACAATGCGGCGGCGGCCTTCGCCTTCCCCATCGCCATGTCGGCGGCCGGACAGCTCGCCGTAGACCCCATGCCCTATCTGGTGGCCGTATGCATCGCTTCGTCGGCAAGTTTCTCGTCGCCGATAGGGTACCAGACCAACCTTATCGTGCAGGGCATAGGCAACTACCGGTTCAAGGACTTCGTACGTGTGGGACTGCCGTTGAATATCATCACATTCGTACTGTCGATCGTCCTGATACCGCTGTTCTGGAGTTTTTGACAAGTAATTGTTTATGGAAAACAGATCTGTATATCCCATATTCGACAGCATGGAGCCGCGCGGTGCAAAGGAGCGCCTGCTCTCGCAGCGCGGCGTGACGTTATGGTTCACGGGGCTGTCGGGATCGGGCAAGAGTACGGTAGCCGTAGCGCTGGAGCGTTGTCTCTCGGCGCAAGGGCACCTGTGCCGCATTCTCGACGGTGACAACGTCCGTTGCGGCATAAACGCCGACCTCGGGTTCTCGGAGGCGGACCGCCGTGAGAATATCCGCCGCATAGCGGAGGTGTGCAGGCTCTTTACCTCGACGGGAATCATAACGATCGCGGCCTTCGTGTCGCCGACGCGCGAACTGCGCCGTATGGCAGCCGGCATTATCGGCCGCGACGACTTCGTCGAGATATACGTCTCCACGCCGCTTGAAGAGTGCGAGCGGCGCGACGTCAAGGGCTTGTATGCCAAGGCGCGCCGCGGTGAGATCGCCGATTTCACGGGTGTCTCGGCGCCGTTCGAGGAGCCCGAAACACCCGATATTGAGATCGACACCTCCCGTTTCGATGTGGCCGAGTGCGTGCGGCGGATAATGGAAAAACTTGCGCCGCGGATAGCCCTTGCGGCCGGAAACGATTGAATTAACATTATAGGTGACAAATGGAAGAATACAAGCTGAGCCATCTGAAGGCTCTTGAAGCCGAATCGATACATATCATCCGCGAGGTGGCGGCAGAATTCCGCAACCCCGTGATGCTCTATTCGATAGGCAAGGACTCTTCGGTGATGGTGCGTTTGGCCGAGAAGGCCTTTTACCCGGGGAAGGTGCCATTCCCGCTGATGCATATAGACTCGAAATGGAAATTCCGCGAGATGATAGAGTTCCGTGACCGATACGCGCGTGAGCACGATTGGAATCTGATCGTGGAATATAACAAAAAGGCGTATGAAGAGGGTGTCGGTCCCTTCACCCACGGCAGCAAGGTACATACCGACCTGATGAAGACGCAGGCGCTGCTCATGGCGCTCAAGAAGTACGGTTTCGACGCCGCCTTCGGCGGCGCCCGCCGTGACGAGGAGAAGAGCCGCGCCAAGGAGCGGGTCTTCTCGTTCCGCAACGAGTACCAGCAGTGGGACCCCAAGAACCAGCGGCCCGAGTTGTGGGACATATACAATACGCGCATAAACGACGGCGAGAGCATCCGCGTATTCCCGTTGAGCAACTGGACGGAACTCGACGTATGGCAGTACATACGCCTTGAGAAGATACCGATCGTGCCTCTCTATTTCGCCAAGGAGCGTCCCGTCGTCGAGTATAACGGCAACCTGATCATGGTTGACGACGACCGTATGCCCGAGGAGCTGCGGCGTACGGCCCGCATGCGCAAGGTACGTTTCCGCACGCTGGGGTGTTACCCGCTGACGGGGGCTGTCGAGAGCGATGCCGACACCATTGAAAAGATCGTCGAGGAGATGATGACCACGACCAAGAGCGAGCGCACCACCCGTGTCATCGACTTCGATCAGGAGGGCAGCATGGAACAGAAGAAACGCGAAGGTTATTTCTAAAAAGAGAACGATATGGCATCCAACATAGAAGAGTTTTTGGCACAGGACGAGCGCAAGGATCTGCTCCGCCTGCTGACAGCGGGATCCGTCGACGACGGCAAATCGACGCTCATAGGGCGTCTGCTGTTCGACAGCAAACGCCTTTACGAGGATCAGCTGCAGGCGCTCGAACGCGACAGCAAGCGCTGCGGCAACGCCGGCGACCATATAGACTACGCGCTCCTGTGCGACGGGCTGAAGGCCGAGCGCGAGCAGGGTATCACGATCGACGTCGCGTACCGTTATTTCTCGACAAACCGCCGCAAGTTCATCATCGCCGACACCCCCGGGCACGAACAGTATACGCGCAACATGATCACGGGCGGGTCGACGGCCAATCTGGCCATCATCCTCGTCGACGCACGGCAGGGCGTGGTAGTGCAGACTCGGCGCCATACATTCTTGGTCTCGCTGCTGGGAATACGCCATGTGGTCCTCGCGGTCAACAAGATGGACCTCGTAGGGTTCGACCGCGGACGGTTCGAGACTATCGTCTCGGAATACCGCGGCTTCGTCGAGTCGCTCGGCATATCCGACCTGCAATGCATCCCGCTCTCGGCCCTCGACGGCGACAACGTCGTGGAACGCAGCGCCCGCACGCCGTGGTACGAAGGGCCCGCACTGCTGGAGTTCCTCGAGACGGTGTCGATAGACCAAGACATAAACATGGCCGATTTCCGTTTCCCCGTGCAGTATGTCCTGCGCCCCAATGCGGATTTCCGTGGCTTCGGCGGCAAGATCGCTTCGGGCGTAATCGCCCGCGGCGATGAGGTGAAGGCCCTGCCGTCGGGGAAGAGCTCGCGCATAAAGCGTATCGTGACCTACGACGGCGACCTCGAACGGGCCTTTGCCCCGCAGTCGGTGACGCTGGTGCTGGAGGATGAGATAGACCTCTCGCGCGGCGAGATGCTGGTGCGTGCGGAAGACGAGCCTCACGTGGGGCATAACATCAGGGCCATGATGGTGTGGATGGACGTCGAGGCGATGGATCGCGGCAAGTCGTTCTTCCTCAAGCAGACGACGAACACCACACGGGCGCATATCCGCGGCGTGCAGTACAAGGTGAACGTGAACACGATGGAGCGCAGCGCCGCCGAGGTTCTCTCACTCAATGAGATCGGGCTGGTGGATCTATCGGTCACGAGTTCCATCATATTCGACCCCTATGCCGAGAACCGCGCGACGGGGGCGTTCATCCTGATCGACCCCGTGTCGAATTTCACCTCGGCCGTAGGCATGATCGTGGGGGCGGGCGATACGGCGGATAACAGTCACGCCGCATCGCAGTCACTTACGGTGAACCTCTCGCAGCTGGGTATCGGTGCGGAGCACTACGATGCCGTCGAGCGGGCATGCCGCTATCTGCGCGAGCAGGGTGTGGATGTCGTATGTACTCAAAAATAGCGGGCCATGGGACTTTTCAATTTCGACAACCTTCCCGTGAATACCCTCATCGGGGCCGACCGCGACACCTTCTCGCGGGCCGTATGCGGCAAGGAGATCGACGCGGAGTGCCGGCGCAAGTTCGTGCTCACACGATGCGTACGGCGCATGCTCGACCCGTTCTATGCCGTCAACGAGCGGCGCTACGACAGGATGGGCGGCGACGGCCCCATGCAGCCGCCAGTATTCATCCTCGGGCACTGGCGCAGCGGCACCACATATATGCATAATGTCTTCTCGTGCGACGAGGCCTTCGGCTGCTGCACGACCTACCAGACCGTCTTCCCGCACCTGATGTTGTGGGGGGCGCCGCTTTTCAAGCGATGCATGTCGATCGTAATGCCGTCGGAGCGGCCGACGGATTTGATGTCCCTCGGTGTCGACCTGCCGCAGGAGGAGGAGTTCGCCTTGAGCAACATGACGCCATGCTCGCATTACCATTTCTGGATGTTCCCGCGCCACATGGCCGAATACCGCGACAAGTACCTTACCTTCGAAGGGGCGGCGCCTGACGAACGAGAGGAGTTCAAGCGTGCGCTCGACAAGATGATGCGCATTGCGCTCCACACGTCTGGCCGCCGGCGTTACCTAAGCAAGAACCCGCCACATACGGCGCGCGTGGGAATGCTTCTGGAGATGTATCCCGACGCCAAGTTCATCTACATCGTACGCAACCCATACGTGGTGTTTGAATCGACGCGCAACTTTTTCCGCAAGACCATAGTCTCGGTAAGGTTGCAGCGAATATCCGATGAGCGGCTGGAGGCCGAGATAGTCAAAAATTATCAGGCGCTCTACCGTTGCTATGAGCGCGACAAGGCTCTGATCCCGCAGGGGAATCTTGCGGAGGTGCGGTTCGAGGATTACCAGTCATCACCGCTCGAACTCACCGAACAGATATACAGAAAACTCTCGCTCGGAGACTTCGCCCATGTGCGTCCGGCCATAGTACGGCATCTGGATAGCGTGAAGGGCTTTCGTAAAAAGAAATACCACTTCGAACCCCACACCTTGGATGTAGTGGGGCGGAACTGGGGCGAGGCCGTCGAGCAGTGGGAATACTCCCTTTGAACCACTTCGCCGCACGCGGTCACGAAAAATCCCTGCAGTTTCCGCCTGCAGGGATTTTCCATGTCCGTACCTCCTCCGGCCGACGTGTCAGAATGAGTATTTTATCATCGTACATACGCGTACGTTACCCACATTGCGCAAAGCCTTGCTGCGGCCGTTGATTGCCACGTCACCGTAACCCACGACCGTATAGTCGGTCTCGAGGGTGAGCGTCAGGTTCTTTACAGCATACGTAAGCGATGGACTGATGCGGTAGATGTAATCGACATTTTTCGCGCCGCGCATCCAGAAATCGTCAGTCGATATGAAGTTTCGCGCCGCACCGAGGTTTTGTGTGAATCCGCCCATTATGCCGACACGGCAGCGCGTGCCATATGTAGCGTTTATCCATGTCGTGAACGACCGTATGGGGGCATATTCGTACGCTCCCGTCTCCGGATCATATGCCGTAGCGCCGAAGCCGCTGACCATTGTCAGGTGCGCAGTATTCTCGCCGTATATGGCCTTACCCTTGAGGTTGAACTTTCCGTAGCGATAATCGGCGAAAATCTCGGCCGAGATGCCCGTCACACGGTCGTCGAGACGCACTGTAACCTCTTCTGCCGCGACAGTTCCGTCCTCGCCCGCGATCTCACGCAGCACGGTACCGCTGCGGCGTGGCATAATACTCAATATGTCGGCTCCGGCGCCGACGGTAAAATGCCTGCCAACGTGTTTTACGCCGACATATATCTCGGGATAGCCGCTCCAGCGCGAGTATTGATACGATGTGCCGTCGGGGCCCGTCGACACATTCGGGAATTGGTATAGGGCCGCAGCCGTCGCATCCCAGCCGTGGCCAAGATCTATGCCCGCATTTAGCTGAGGCGAGCGGTTGAATGGCGAGAATGGCGCCCCCGATGCCAGCCCCGACACCGAGGGCATGACCTGTATCGACATGGGATGCCACGTCTGTCCGCAGGTGACCGTTATGCGTTCCCACGTGAGCCGAACGTATGCCTGACGTATGCGCAGCATGGTGTTGTTGCTGCCGAAGCCGCAGAAGTCGGCCTCGATCTTGCCCGAAGAGGCGGCATCCCATATGCGCGGGCCGGCGATGTCGAGCCCCACGCGCGAGGTGAACGACACGAAGGTCAACTCATGTACGGCATTCAGGTCCTGCGTATGGTCTTCGTTCCACGCCTCGTCCATAGGCATGATATTGAACATCTCGCCCATGGTGGAGTAACAGCGCCGCGAGTCGTAGCATATGTAATTGCGGACGAATCCGTATGGTTTCAAACGTACGGTTTTCTCTTCCGTATCTTCCGCCGCCTGCGGACGTTCGGGGCGGGGCGTGCCGCGGAGGTTCGGCGCGGCCGAAGCCGTGACCGACACGGACAACAGTATGGCAATCAAAATCGGGGTTTTCATGGGTGTGTAATTTCAACGTGCAAAAGTATGAAAAATCAGCCGAATAATGCTCCTTTCGTCGGGCGATCAGCCCGCCGTGTTTGAATTATGACGGATAATTCCTATTTTTGCGGATATTTGTTCGATAATTGGGACTTCATGAAAAGATATGTTTTGATACTCGCCGCCGTCCTGTTGTGCGGTGCGATATTCCTTTTGTTCAAAGGCGGGAAGGACTCTTCGCTCGAGCCCGATGTGGACGACACGTGTTACCGTTTGAACGATTCGCTCTGCAATGCACTGTCGGACCTGCAATCCACGGAAAAGATGGAACGCTACATCCGCAACTGGATGGCACGCAATTCCATCCGCGGAGCGTCGCTCGCGGTGATGAAAAACGAGCATCTGGTCTACTGCAAGGGGTTCGGCTGGGCAGACGAAGAGCGTAACATACCCGCCGAGGTGGGGGACATATACCGTATAGCCTCGGCCTCGAAGCTCATCACCGCCATAGGCATCATGAAGATGTGCGACGAGGGCGTGCTTACGCTCGACACCAAAGTGTTCGGGCCCGAGGGTATCCTTAACGACCCGCAGTTTTCGGAGATAAAGGACAAGCGGGCCACGCAGATAACCGTACGACAGCTGTTGAACCATACGTCGGGCTTCAGCCGCCGTATGGGCGATCCCATGTTCCGCACCACCGACATCATGCGCTGGGAGGATATGGACCACACGCCGTCGGCAGATGAACTCATCGCCTTCCAACTGCGGCAGAAACTGCGCGACAAGCCCGGCGGTGCGCCGCAATACTCCAATATCGGGTACCTCGTCCTCTCGCGCGTGATCGAGAAGGTCTCTGGCGTAAGCTACGAGGAGTATATCCAGCGCCATGTGTTATGGCCCGCAGGTTGTTACGACATGCATATCGCCCGCAACTACTATGAAGAGCGGTTCCCGCATGAGGTGAAATATTACGGCAGCGACCCCGACGACGAGATCGAGTCGTTCGACGGCTCGGGCCGTATGAAGCCGCGCCACTATGGCGGCAACAACATCACGGGGCTGCAGGGGGCCGGCGCATGGGTGTGTTCGGCCGTTGAATTGCTGCGGTTGGTCGCCTCGGTCGACGGCAAGGCCGGCGTTCCCGACATTCTCTCTCCGCATAGTGTGGCCGAAATGAAACGTATAGCCCGCAAGGGGGACTATGCCCTCGGCTGGGCCCGCTACTACAGCAAGACAGGGTCGCTCGTACGTACGGGCACCATGTCGGGCACATGCGCCTATATCGAGAGCCGGGGCAATACGTCGTACGTCTTCATTACCAACACGAGCCACTATCGCGGCGCGTCGTTCACCAACACCATCGGCCGCATGGTGCATACGGCCATGTCGAAAGTCACGGAGTGGCCCGCCGACCGCGACCTTTTCGTCGCCGTACCGCATGACACCCCCGCTCAAGAGAGCGACGGCCGCGGCGACATCTCCTGACACGCGCTCCGCAGCGGGCGGGGTTGCGCCGAGATCCGGCAGACATCTCAATTCCCGGCATAAGAAAATGCGGCATCCCGAAAAAGGATGCCGCATTTCTTGTTTGCGTGCCGGCAGATCAATCCTCCAATATCACACGGAACCCTACGTTATTGGCAGGCTGCCATGCAAAATACGAGTTGCGGACGTATGCCGTGGCATTCTTCGGGCGGCTGTTCCATGCACCGCCGCGCACAACCTTCTCATCCCGCTCCGCCGGCTCGCCCTTGTAGGGATAGGGCGCATACGACGACCGTGTGAACTCGCACACGTTGCCGTGCATATCGTAAAGGCCCCATGCGTTGGGCTCGTACTGCGCTACGTCGGCGATGGTCATAGTGCCGTCGTCGACACCATCCTCGCGCGGCATGAAGGTATAGTATTTGTATACCCAACTCTTCTCCGATACGGGCTGCGGGTCGATGCCCGACACAGCCATGCGGCGCAGCGACCTGTCCGCCATGTTCTCCTTCTCGGCGAAATCGCTGTTAAGGTCGCCGTACCAGAAATCGCTGTCGCTGCCGGCGCGGCATGCCCACTCCCATTGTGCCTCTGTCGGCAGGGCCGCCTTCACGCCGCAACGCTCGCCGAGCATACGGCAGAATTCCGACGCTTGGTTCCAGCTTATGCGTGTGACGGGCTGCGAAGGACGGTTTGCGGGGTATCCCGGGCCCACGTGGTCTTTCCAGAACTGTGCCGTATAACGGCTGTCGTGTTCGGGGAAGAAGACATTGTACTGCTCGTTCGTGACCTCGGTCTCCGACATCCAGAACGCACGCGCGATCTTCACCTTCGCCTCGGGGGCATTGCCCGAGCCGCGGCGGTTGTTGCCCATGACGAACTCTCCGGCGGGGATGCGTACGAAGGCCATCTTCACGCCCGGGGCGATCTCCACCACGCGGCGCGTGTCACCGTACTTGGCGGCCAGAGCCTTGGCCGCAGCCGCGTCGAAGGGGAATTTGCGGCTCGTAACATCCTTGTATTCGGGTTTCTCGACCCGCACGCGCTCGGCCGGCGCCTTCGGGTGCGCCTTCAGATATTCGGCATAGTCGGCTATCTCACGCTTCCAATCGACGCCAGCGCCGTCGGCATACTTATTCGCCAGCTCGATACGACGGTCGTACTGGTTGGTCGGGCAATAGCTTACGCTGTTGTATACGAACTGCCCGTGGCACGGGGCGTTGAAGTCGATCCAATTGTATATCGTATGCCACTCGTCCTCGTCGAGCGCTACGCCGTGGTGACCGCTCTTGAGTATGCGCACCAGCTCACTGGTCGAGGCGTGGTACTCGTAGGGCTTCATCACGTATATATCGGCCTCGGGACCCTGACGGTTGACGTAGGGATGGAGGTTCAGATAGCTCTGCGAAAGGTCGAGGCGGCCCGATTCGGCGCGCCGGCTCGGAGAGTCCGCCACCTTTATGCCGCCCGTGAAGTCGGGTTCGGCGCCGTCGGCATTGTGACAGGCCACGCAGTGGCGGTCCAATATGGGCTGTACCTCAAGGTCGAAGGTGAAGGGGCGCACGCCGCCTTCGGGTGTCTGCAGGCGCGAGGGCTCCTTCGTCGACGCCGCCACTCGTTTGGGCAGGGGCACGGAGTTCTGGTCCTCGTGGCACCCCACGCACGATACCACCTCACCCGGCATTCCCGTCACCCAGCTGCGCATCCACTGTATTGCGCGGCCCTCCTCGTCGAGAGGCTGGAACGATACGGGCGTATTGGCCGGAATCTTGAATATGGCCGAACCGTCGGGCTCGACATCCACCTCGCCCAGATTGCGCTTTATATCCCAACCGCTCTGTATGCCTTGGGCTATATGGTCCGACTCTGAATTCACATAGGTATACTCGTATGCGAATACGCGCAGCTTCTTCACGGTGCCGACAGGCACTCCGGGCAGGCCTTCGCCCTCGTATATGTCCTGTATGAATACAGTAGCCTCCTTGTCGCCCGGCTTGATCCGGTCGGGGATAATAGGAGGAACAGGACGTTTGGCTACAATGATGGGATTGATCAAGCCTTCACCCTCAAATTCAGCGACGAGGGTCATGTTGTCGTAGACGTCAACCAGATATATTCCCCACAGCGATTTCGGCGTCAGCTTGGCCGCAACCAGAAAATACTTGTCGCTCACGGGGTAGGGTTTGATGAACTGCGGCCATACGCCGTTGACAAGTTCGTCCTTTATAAGGGGCACGATCTCGCGCTTGCTGAAGGGCAGCTCCTGAACCATGCCTTTGGTCTCCTTGCGCCCGAGCGCAGGGTTGAAGAGTATGAGGCGTCCCGAACGGGCTATGCCGTGGTGACCCGAAATGATGCCTATGAAGGTGTTGTTGCCTTCGGGCAGGGGCTGTATGTCGAATATGCTGTTGGGGAACCATCCGCCGCTGCCGTAGAGGGCCTTGGTCTCGGTGCCGTCGGGATTGGCGTGCATTACGAAACGCGAATAGTAGTGCGTAAGGTCGGTATACTCCCAGCGTACGTACATCAGGCGCCCGTTGTTCATCACACGCGGATGCCAATTGGCATCCTGATCGAACGTCATGCGGCGCAGCTCTCCCGTCGCAGGCTCGTAGGCTATCATGTTTCCCACTTGGTCGGAGCCGTTCACGCACGGTACACCCTGATAACCTATGTTGCTCATGGCGATGATACGGCCGCTCGGCATATACGCGCCGTCGAAGAACTCCAGATCGGGCTCGTCGACCTCGATGGCCTTGTGCAGTCCCGTGCCGTCGCGGCGCACCTCATAGACACTCCAGCGGTTGTTCTCGTCGGCAGCGGTGAATAGTATGCGCTCGCCGTCCCAGTTCAACAGCAGGTCGGTCACCGAGGTGCTGTTGGCGGGTTTGTATACCGTGCGTACGGCCACATCGCCGCGCAGGTTAGACAGCTCCGCAATCTCGGCATCGAAACCGCTGCGGGCGGCCGACGATTGGTTGGACCAGTTGTTCTGCTGCGTGCCGAGCGACGGGGCCCACACGTTGCGGGCGTGCTCGCCTATACGGTAGCGTCCCACCAGCACTTTGGCGTTGTCGAGCAACGGGTTCGAGAGCAGGATCTCGCGTTTTAGCGCCACAATACGGCTTTTGGTGTTGTAGTCCTGCGCGGCTGCAGAGCTGACACTCTCCAACTGCCGCAGTTTTTCGCCGTAGAGTGCTGCGTCGTAATCGGGGTCGGCACAGAAGTCCTTATACGCCGCCCTGACCGATTCGATGTTGAAATACTCCATTTCGGAGTCGAGCCGCATACGTTCGGCCTCGTCGGGCGAGACCTGTCCCCATGCCATCGAGGCGAGGAGCACGCACGGCAAGATCAATATGGGTCTGAGTTTCATAATGGTGTAGTGTTTATCAGGTGGTTTCGTGAGTTATATCAAGTGTTACAACGAATTCACATACTCTGCCAGCGCTTCGGCCTCCTTGCGTGAAATCTTGCCGTCGATGCCGTGCTTGTGGACATAGAACACCTCCTCCATCGTGGCGGCGCGGCCGTCGAAGAGGTACGGTGCCGTACGCCATACTTCGATAAGAGTCGGAGTGTCCCATCCCTGCTCGAACTCTATGTCCTCACCTATGCGGTGCATCTTCATGTCCGTATAATATGGACCCGAGTGGCAGTCTGCGCAACCGAACCGTTCGTACAGCTTCTTGCCCTCCTCGGCCTTCGCCGACAGTTTGCCGTCGACCAGATACGGGCTCGGCAGCGGCTCGAGAGACGTGAGGTATTCGTCAACACAAAGTGCTATATCCTCGGGTATGTCACAGAACTGGATATATTTGTATCCGGCGCGTACGGCTATGCCCGCCGAGTCGCGTATGCCGGAGATCATGCATTTGGGCGTACGGTGGCTGAGCAGCAGGCTCTTGCAGTTCTTGGGGTTGCCGATGCCGTCGTTCATCAGATCCCAATTCATGCCGTCCATGCGGCCTTCGTTCGGGTGGCAGCCGTTGCAGGACTGCCAATTCTGATAACACAGCCCCGCATCGTTGAAGGCGCGTTCGCCAATATCCGAGGCGCTCTCCATACGGTCGGGATTGTATGCAACGATTTCGGCACGGCCCTGCTCGAGGTCTATCACGTTGAGCGTATCCGAAAAATAGGTCGGGACATACAGTTTACCGTCTTTCAGACTTATGGCTCGCGGACCGTTCCCCGCCAGTGCGAGCCGGCGGCGTACGTCCTGTATGAAGTACATGTCGTAATCCAATTCCCCGGGATTGGCATATTTCTCGAGTTTGTCGATCATGGCGGCATAATCCACCACGCTCACATCGTGCGTCCCCGACTGCGATGTCACAAGGTAACGGCCGTCGCATGCCACATCCCATATTCCACCGGCCCCGCGGTCGGTCTCGTCCATTACCACGGCGCCTATGAACTCCTGCGTCGAGGCGTCTATCACGCTGACGGCATTGGTGTTCATCCATCCTTGCTGAAGCTGCGACGTAGGTATCTCATACCGCCCCAGATTGTGCGATACGAACACATACCTGCCATCCGGCGAGCAGACTATGCCATGTAAAGCGTTGCTTCCGTTGGAAAGAGGTATATCCTTTATCTTCTTGAAATTGCCGCAATCGACAACAGATACGGCTGCAGCTACGTAATCGGCGTCAGCACGCTGCGTGGGCAGGAAATTGGCCACATAGAGGTACCGGCCGTCCGCCGACAGCGCCGCAGCGCACGGCTCGCGCAGCATCCGGATCGCCCCCTTCACTTCACCGTCCTCGGCCGATACGGCACTCACCGTGCCCTTGTAGCGGTTGCATACATACACCGTAGCACCGTCGGCACTCACCACCGGCGCGCATGCCCCCATCGCCGTAGTGACGGTATATGCGATCGAGTAGTCGTCGAGCGAAAATTTCGTCAGGCGGCCTTCTCCGTCGCTGCTCGTCACGTATGCCCATGCACCGTCGACGGCAATGCCTGTCGGAGGCAGATCGAACGCCACGCGCTCGAGCAGCCGGCCTGCAGCATCGTATACGGTGACATCACCCGATCCCTTGTTTGTGAACATGATGCGTCCGTCCTCGGTGACCGCCACATCCGTCGTGTACATGGGGCGTGTGCCCGAATCGCGCATCGAAGAGCATACGACGGCTGCGACGGTGGCTATAAACGGTATGAACAAAAGAACCCTTTTCATGGCTTTATCTATTGCTGAATTCTATTCATATATCCGAGTTTGTCCGATATTTCGGCGGCGCACCGCATTATGGCCTCGCCGTACGTCGGTATGACATAGTCGCCGATGCGCCCTTCGGGCCCCGTTATCCATACCGCCGCCACGGCCTTCGAGTAACGGTTGAATATAGGGGCCCCGATACACCTCACGCCGGCGATCTCCTCGCCGCGGTCGAGGGCGTAGCCCGCATGCCGCACATCGGCGAGCGCCGCAAGGAACTCCTCCTCGCACGATATGGTGTTTTCGTTATATCGCGTATATTCTATCTTGTCGAGCAGCAGGCGCAGTTCGTCCGGCTCCATGTAGGCGGCAATGGCCTTCCCGGGGGCCGAGGCGTGAAGACGGACATTCATGCCGGGCTTGACCGTAAAGCAGAAGTGGTGCAGGCCAATTATCTGGTCGAGTATCACCACTTGGTTTTCGGTCAGGGTGCCGACAACGACAGTCTCGAGCAGCAGGTCTCGCAGGCGCCTCATCGGGTCGTACGCATATTCGAGCAGCGACGGGCTCCCGATGGAGGATATTGCCATGCCGAATATCTTGTGCGTCATCGAAAAGCGCGCCGTGCGGTCGTCACGCCGCAAATACCCGAGCTCCACCAAGGAGCAGAGAATACGATACAGCGACGTCTTCGGAGCGCTGAGCATGGAGGTCAACTCCGTAAGCGTCAGCCCTTGCGGGTTGCGTGAGATCTCCTCCAAAAGCGCCATGCCCTTGGCCAGAATAGGGATATTGTATCGGTTCTTGTCGGTCAGCATGATTGTGTTTCACATTTTGAATCGCGTTTCAAATGTGAAACCGTTACAAATATACCATTTTTATTCCGAAATATCAAATAATATCCGTGTAATCTGGTGCAAAATATTGCCGCGGCGGCCGTGCCGGCTCCGCACGCCCGGGGCTGAGATGCGGATCCGGTCGTCGTAATTGTGCGTTAGATATAAAAAAGCAACGAAAACGGCCCGCAAATTTGGCAATAACACAAAAAAACTATATTTTTGGATATTATATGTAACTAAACTATTGCCCTATGATCAAAATCAAACGTATTTTTTGCTTCGGTCTAATATCGGCCGCTATGGTCGCCGTCTCATGCGGCAAAACAGTTCCCGCAGAGCAGAGTATCGACATAGTTCCGCTGCCGGCCTCTGTCACTGCCGCCAACGGTAAATTCATGCTCAAGGCCGCGACCCCCGTGGTACAGACCTTCGGCGACGAGAGAATGGCATACGCCGTGAATTTCTGGAGCGGCGTGACCGAGGAGCTATTCGGCCGCGCTGCGGAGACCGTATATGCCGAAGCGCCGCAAAAGAGTGCCATAAACATCATGCAGGACGAGTCTCTGGCCGAGGAACAGTACCGGCTGAAGGTCGGCGCCTCGGGTATAGAGATCGCCGCCAAAGGCCCCGAGGGCGTATTCTATGCGTTCCAGACGCTGCGCCAGATGCTGCCCGCCGCAGCTTTCGCCGGTGACGGCGCCCGCATCGAGATCCCCGCATGCGAGATCAACGACAAGCCATACTTCGCATACCGCGGGTTCATGTTCGACATGGGCCGCCACATATTCAGCGTCGACGAGGTGAAAGACATGCTCGACATTCTGGCCATGCACAAGATCAACAAGTTCCATTGGCATCTTACGGAGGATCAGGGCTGGCGTATCGAGATAAAGAAATACCCGCGCCTTACCGAGGTCGGCAGCATCCGCAAGTCGTCGCCCACGGGCCGCAACCAAGGTCAGGACGGCAAGCCATACGGAGGCTTCTTCACGCAGGACGAGGTGCGCGACATCGTGCAATATGCCGCAGAGAGGTTCATTACGGTAATTCCCGAGATCGAGATCCCGGGGCACTCGGTAGCCGCGCTGGCCGCTTATCCCGCCCTTGGATGTACGGGCGAGCAGTATGAAGTGGCTACATGGTGGGGCGTAGACGAGCGCGTGATATGCCCGGGCAAGGAGGGCTCTTTCACCTTCTTGGAGGATGTGCTGACCGAGGTGATGGATCTCTTCCCGTCGGAATATATCCACATCGGCGGCGACGAGTGCCCCAAGACCATGTGGAAGAAATGTCCCGACTGCCAGAAACGCATACGCAAGGAGGGGCTCAAGAACGAGGCCGAACTTCAGGCATACGTTACCAAACGTGTCGAGAAGTTCCTTAACGACCACGGCCGCAAGATCATCGGCTGGGACGAGATCCTCGAGGGCGGCGTGACGCAGAGCGCTACGGTGATGGCATGGCGCGGCCCGAGCTACGGCATCCAAGCCGCAAAACTCGGGAACCATGTGATCATGTCCCCCAACTCGAACTGCTACCTCGATTACTACCAGACGCGCGACGTGGAGAACGAGCCTCTGGCTATCGGCGGCTACCTCCCGCTCGAGACCACGTATGCCCTCGATCCGTACAACCAGCTCAACGACGAGGAGCGCAAGTTCATCCTCGGCGTGCAGGGCAACCTTTGGACGGAGTACATCGACAACTATGAATATGCGCAGTACATGACCCTGCCGCGCTTGAGCGCCATAGCAGAGGTGGGATGGAGCTACGACCGCAAGGATTACGACTCGTTCCTCAAGCGCATGAACCACATCACGCAACTCTTCAACCACTACGGATACAACTACTGCAAGCATGCATTCGGAACGGCCGATGCTGACAATAACGTACAAACCAAATAAACTTTCACGAATCATGAAAATCAAACATCTGTTTATCGGTTGCGCCCTTATAGGGATGGCACTGACAGGATGCTGCGGTGCATCTAACCCCATCGAAGGGGAGAATTACTCATTCAAGGACGGCATGATTGTCTTCGACGAGCCGGCCCGCGCCGCGGGTCAGGAGTCGATGCTCGGTTTCGCCGCCGACCCCATACCTGTCGTACGTGTCGGATTCATCGGTCTCGGCATGCGCGGCCCGGGTGCCGTACAGCGTTTCACGCATCTCGAGGGTGTAGAGATCAAGGGTCTGTGCGACCTCGAGCAGTCGAATGTCGACAAATGCCAGCGTATCCTCGAGGGTGCCGGCTTCCCCAAGGCGGAGAGCTATGTGGGACCCGAGGCTTACAAGGAGCTGTGCGAGCGCGACGACATCGACCTTATATATATAGCCACCGACTGGGTGAACCATGTGCCCCTCGCCGTATATGCCATGGAACACGGCAAACATGTAGCCGTGGAGGTACCCGCCGCCACGAGCGTGGCCGAGTGCTGGCAGCTGGTCGATACGTCGGAGCGTACGCGCCGCCACTGCATGATGCTCGAGAACTGCGTCTATGACTTCTTCGAGCTGACGAGCCTCAATATGGCCCAGCAGGGACTTTTCGGCGAAATAGTGCATGCCGAGGGCGCATATATCCATAACCTGTCGGACTTCTGGGATGACTACCACAACAACTGGCGTCTGGACTTCAACCAGAAACACCGCGGCGACGTATACGCTACACATGGTTTCGGCCCGTGCTGCCAGGCCCTGAACATACACCGCGGCAACAAGCTCAACTATCTCGTGTGCATGGATTCGAAGTCGGTTGTCGGCCTCGAGCAGGCCAAGGCCAAGATGGGTGCTACGGAGTTCGCCAACGGCGACCACACCGTGACGCTGGTCAAGACCGAGCAGGGCCAGACCATCGAGATACAGCACAATGTCTACACGCCGCGTCCTTACAACCGCCTCTATCAGTTGACCGGAACCAAGGGCTTCGCCAACAAGTATCCCATCGAGGGCTTCACCTTCATGCCGGAGCAGATCAGCGCCGATATTCTTCCGGAGGGTGCGCAAATCAGCCAGCACGATTTCGTTTCGGACGACGTGCGCCTCGCCCTCATGGAGGCATACAAGCACCCCATACACCGCGAAATCGAGGAGAAGGCCAAGCAGGTCGGCGGCCACGGCGGTATGGACTTCGTAATGGACTACCGTCTGGTATACTGCCTGCACAACGGTCTGCCGCTGGATCAGGACGTATACGACGCAGCAGAATGGTCATGTATCGGCGAGTTGTCGGCAACCTCGGCCAAGCACAACAGCATGCCCGTAGCTGTGCCCGACTTCACCCGCGGCGAGTGGAACAAACTGCAGGGACTGAAATTTGCATATAAATAAATATGCAGAAAAAAATCCGCCCGCAGGGTACATTATAAAATTTTTTGATTATATTTGCATCAGGAAAAGTAAAAAACATGCTTTGCAATTCACATAACAATTGGTGGTGGCGTTCATTGGAGATAAAGAAACAATGACGTCGAATCGGTTGTGTGCATATATAATCTGAATATAGGCCATTGTTTCTCGGAACAATGGCTTTTTTTATTGTACATATTTCCCACATGTTAAACATATCGACATTATGAAAACGAAGAAAATCCTATTGTCAGAAAAAGAGATGCCGACGGCATGGTACAATATCGTGGCCGACATGCCCAACAAACCACTGCCCGCACTCGACCCGCGAACCAAGAAACCCGTAACGGCGGAGGCCATGAGCCGCATCTTCGGCGAAGAGCTGGTAAAGCAGGAGATGTCTACCGAACGTTACATCGAAATACCAGACCAAGTACAGGACCTTTACAAAATATGGCGTCCCACGCCTGTGGTGCGGGCCTACAACCTCGAACGTATGCTCGATACTCCGGCCAAGATATACTTCAAGAACGAAGGTACGTCACCTGCCGGCTCGCACAAGCCCAATACGGCCATACCACAGGCATACTACAATGCCAAGCAGGGTATAAAGTACCTCGCCACGGAGACCGGCGGCGGACAGTGGGGCAGCGCCATAGCCCTCGCCTGCCAATACTTCAACATCGACCTGCGCGTATATATGGTGAAGGTGAGCTACCACCAGAAACCGTACCGCAAGTTGCTGATGAATGCATGGGGCGCCGACGTGATACCCTCACCAAGCACCACGACGCAGGCAGGGCGTGATATTCTGGCCCGCGATCCCGAGTGTTCCGGAAATCTGGGCATAGCCATCTCGGAGGCAGTGGAGATAGCCCTTGCCCACGGCGAAACCACACGTTACTGTCTGGGCAGCGTCATGAACCATGTATTGCTGCACCAGACCGTAATAGGCGAGGAGGCAATACGCCAGATGGAGATCGCAGGCGACGATCCCGATATTGTTATCGGGTGCTTCGGCGGCGGCTCGAACTTCGCCGGCATCGGATTCCCGTTCCTGCGCCGCAACCTCTGCGATGGCAAGAAGACACGTGTCATAGCCGTAGAGCCGGCCTCGTGCCCGAAACTTACGCGCGGTGAGTTCCAATACGATTTCGGCGACACGGCCGGCATGACGCCGCTGATGCCCATGTACACGCTGGGGCACGATTTCCAGCCGGCCGACATCCATGCCGGAGGTTTGCGATACCACGGTGCGGGCTCGATCGTAAGCCAGCTATATAAGGACGGACTGATCGAGGCGCAGTCGGTACCGCAGCTGGAGACCTTTGCCGCGGGAATGATGTTCGCCAAGAGCGAGGGCATAATCCCCGCCCCCGAATCTACCCACGCCATCGCCGTGGCCGTGCGCGAGGCGCAGCGCGCCAAGGAGGAGGGTACGCCCAAGACGATACTATTCAACCTCTCGGGACACGGCCTGATCGACCTCTACGCCTATGAGCAGTATTTCGAGAACAAGCTCACCGACTACAATGTCCCCGACACGGAAATACGCAAGTCTCTCGATTCTCTGGAGAAGATCATACGTTAAACCGCTAAAATGCATAAAACGACGGCGGCAGGAGTCACTACCTGCCGCCGTTTTTCATATGCTGCGTTGCGGATATGTACGGCGCCGCGCCGCCGCTTCGGGGTCATTCGCTCACGCGGTACGCCGACGGAGTCAGTCCCGTATGATTCTTGAAATATTTGCCGAAGAACGACTGGTTGGGGAAATTGAGCCGGTAGGCGATCTCCTGTATGCTTAACGAGGAGTATTTCAACAGGTTCTTGGCCTCGAGTATGACGAACCCGTTTATCCAGTCGGTAGCCGTACGGCCGCTCGCCTTGCGTATCACGGTCGTCAGGTATTTGGGCGTAAGATTCAACTGTCCGGCATAGAATCCTACGGACCGCTCCTGCATATAGTGCCGTGACAGCACTTGCATGAACCGTTCGTAGTAGCGTTCGTGCCGATCGTGCGGCAGCATATTCGGCGTCATGTCGCTTATGTCGGTGTAATGATCTATGACTCTGGATATGCGGTATATGAGCAGACGCAGCTCCGAGCGGATGATCTCGCTCGTGAATTTGTCACTGCGGTATGTCTCTTCGGTGCATATATCCTCGAACGAGCGTATGATGTCATCCCACTCCTTGTCGTCGAGATACAGCAGGCGATTCTTGTCGACCTTGAGCAGCAGCCCCGTCATGAGCTTTATATCGACACTTATCTGCTGTATGAACATGTCAGGCCACATGGCCACATATATCTCGGCATCCTCGTATGCCTCCCCCTGAATTATGGCCGTAGGATTGTTGAGAAACATCGCATGCTCGCGCAGCGTATAGTGCGTTTGGTTTGATGTCAGCGAGATCGAACCTTTGGAACATAGTATTATCAGCGAGGCATTCAACCGTACAGGCTTGCGGAAGAGCTGGCGCCGCGCTTTTTTGTCAAGGCAAATTTTCGATGTTATGAGGCATCCGTTATACCTGAAATCCTCTTTGCGCCGTTCGAAATTGTCAAGCAGCGTATCGAGAGAGAGATCCGTTATTTCATGTTGTTCGTTCATTTCCCGTATCACAATATATTCCACCAACAAATATATCGTAATACAGGCTTCAATATTGTACATATGGTCGAAATTCGAACCTTTAGACCAACAGCGCAAACACCGAGAATATTATCCGAAACGACGGGCAGGCAATGTCCGCATAATAACGGGCAATCACGAATCATAAAACTGAAACTTTCTTTTGCCTTTGCTCCCAACTTTGCGTATATTTGTCTGTTGCATTCTCAATCTGGCGTATGGCGGATTGCGCGGGACAATATTTTCATCCATTGAATATGAATAGAACCATAAACCTCGGTATTATAAACAGAATGGCCGCCGCTGCCGCAGCAATAATATCTGTTTC
>CASFQF010000005.1 GCA_949296635.1 uncultured Alistipes sp.
AGGCTGGAAATCGCTGTATTTGAGAAGCGTGGTTCCGATGTCCTGGGTGATGTAGACGCTCGTGCCGTCCTTGCGCAGCAGGACTTTCGTGCCGAGCTTGCCCAGATCGACGATCACCGCGCCGTCGTCGCGCCGTGTGAAGATTCCCTGATCCAGCCCCTTCTGCACGGAATCCTTTCCCAGAAGATAGGTATTGCTTTCCAGATAGGTTTTCCTGAACTCGACGCCCATGCGGCGGTAGGTTTCGTTGAATCCGGCGATGACCCAGGAGTTCATCAGTTTCCAGAGTGCGACGGTTTCGGCGTCCCCGGCTTCCCATTTGCGGAGCATCTCCTGCGCGGCGCGCCCGATTTCGACCTCAAGAAAAAGTTCGTCATCGGATTTTTCTGCGAGTTCCGGCTTCGCCTTGCGCAGTTCGGCGATTTCGCGGTTCTTCTTCGAGAAGTAATACTCCTTGATGCAGTCCATCCTGTGCGAGGGAGCAATTTCAACCTTTGCCATAATTTTCAGTTTTTAGAGTTAATATTTAGTTTGAACATCATTGCCGTTTTGTCATAACGTGACGCCGGTGCCGTAGTGCTGTCATTTGCCGCTGCGGTAGACGCCGTATACGTGCACCTCCTCGGTGGCCCGCTGCAGGCGGTCGAGGTTCGATATGTAGTCGTCCAGACATTGGAACTCGAGGTCTATGTGGAACAGGTAGTGCCACGGCTCGCTCGGTATGGGGTACGACTGCAGCTTCGAGAGGTTTATGCCGTTGAGCTGGCTCAACGCCTTGAGCAGCGATCCCTCCTTGTGGTTGGTCTTGAAGTAGAGCGACGCCTTGTTGGCATGGGGATCGATGTTGTGGTCGTGCCGCTTGAGGATCATGAAGCGCGTGTAGTTGCTCTTTATGGTGTTGACCTCTGACGCGAGGATCTGCAGGCCGAACATCTCGGCGGCCAGTTCGCTCGCTATGGCGGCGGTGTGGCGCAGCCCCTTTTCGGCTATGTGCCGTGCGCTGAGGGCCGTATCCTCGCTCTCGATGAGTTTCCACGGGTGCTGGTCGAGGTACTCGACGCACTGCAGCAGGGCCATAGGGTGCGACTCTACCTCGCGTATGTCATCGAGTTTGACGCCCGGCAGTGCCATTAGGTTCTGCATCACGGGCAGGTACACCTCGCCCGCAACCTGCAGGTTGGCGTCCTGAAGGATGCTGTAGTTGGCGATGATCGAGCCGGCGATCGAGTTCTCGATTGCCATGACGCCCTTGTCGGCTTCGCCGCTCTTGACGGCGGCGGCCACGCCGCGGAAGGTGTCGTGGGGCATGATCTCTATGTCGCGGCCGAAGTATTTGTTGGCCGCGATCTGGTGGAAACATCCTTCGTATCCCTGTATGGCTACTTTCAGCATAGTGTCGGTTAAAAAAATCCTGACCGTGCTCGCACAGGTCAGGATCAATATCATCGTTCATAAACTCCTCTTTTTTAGCACGCGACCTCCTGACCGTTCACACGGTAGTAATAAAATCGCTTATAAAAGAAAGAATTCATATCTTTAAAGTCTCTTGTAATTGAGATACCCTTTATTCGATGGCAAATATATCGCTATTTGTCGAGAATTCAAAATTTCGGGTGAATATTTATGCGGGTATTTACTTAATATATTTAATAACGTCGCGGTTGCGGGGTTTGGCGGCGGGTTGTTCGTCGGCGTATCCCATCCCTATACACAGCAGCAGATCATAGCCTTCGCTCAATTGGAGCGACTCAAGATAGGGTTTTCCCTCGGGCGTGGAGAAAAATCCGAGCGGGCCCATCATGCAGACCGACCCTATACCGAGCGAGTGGGCCGCGAGGACCATGTTGCCGGCCATAAGCCCGCAGTCGACCTGTGTACAGGGGCCGGGCTTGTGTGCGATGAATACCACGGTGGGGGCGTTGCGGAACATGTTGCCGTTGCCGGAGCTTGGGAGCATCTTCTCTGCGGGTGTGCCGGCAGCAGTCTTCCTGTATGCCGCGGTGGCGTTGTCGAGCCACTCCTTCGAGTCGACCACGCGCACCTCCCATTGCTGGGCGTTCATGCCGTTGGGGGCGTTTATGCCGCACTCGAGGATCTTGTCCAGCACGTCGTGCGGTACGGGCTGGGGTTTGTAGGCGCGTATGCTTCGGCGCGCCATGATGGTCTCTATCACCTGATTTTTCTCTTGTGCGGGGTCGTTGTTCGCGGCCTGCTGCGCGTCGCATCCTGCGGCGGCGAAGGCGGTGAATGCCGAAATGATCAAAAATTTTTTCATAGCCGTAGGTTTTTTGTTGAAAGGTCCATCCCCGTGCTTGGCGGGCCGACCTTTACAAAGGTACGAAATAATACCGACATGTCAAAGTGCCGCGGGTGGCATGGGCGTACCGTTAGCGACGAATGGCGGCATCAGAGTTCGTGCATGCCTACTATTCCGTTCATCACGGCATATACCGTAAGGCGGCCTATGGATTTGGTCCCGAGTTTCTCGGCGATGTTGCGGCGGTGGAATATGACCGTAGCGGTCGATATGTTGAGCATGTCGGCTATCTCCTTGTTGATATACCCCTTGACTATGAGTGCCAGCACGTCTTTCTCGCGCTGCGACAGCAGTTCTGCGTAGTCGGGTGCGGGATGCGGTTCCATGCCGTGCGCCGCGTGTGCACCCCCCTGCATCGTGAGGAAACTCTTGAGCAGTTCGCGTTCCGGCTGGCGTATGTCTACGGTACGGAACACCGACGGCAGTTCTGCCGGCGCACCCCCCTCGGTCAGGACTATGCAGCGGCGGTATTGCGGGGCGAAGAAGGGCAGGTTGCGGATCACGACCTCCGCCGCGGCGAAGTAATGTATCGCTTGGCACTGCTCGTCGGCGAGAAACTCATCCATCGAGTTGTATGTTGCCGTCTCTACCGCGCGGAAAGCGCCGATAAAGGGGGCAATGTCGGTGATGATGGTGCGCATGGCCATGCAGCACAGCGAGTTGGGGTGTATGACCGCTATTTTCGGCTTGGTTTCCATACGGCAAATATAAGAAGCGGGACGCAAAAAAACGGAGTTATACGTTTTTTTTTGACCGAATGTCCGCCGCCATGCGGCCGGAGCACGAAAATCCTTACGCGAAAACTATAAAATGTTATAGTTGCGGTGCACGGGGCCTTTGAGTACCTTTGCCGTATGAAACTACTTTTCGCACTGCTGACCCTTGCGGGCGGAGGTCTCGACGACCTTGTGCCCGAACCCGTCGATACGCTCCAGAACATTGAGCGGGTGACGGTGGTGGCGCCCGCCGCCAAACAGAACTTTTCGCTGCAGCGGCAGCCTATCGCCTCGACGGTGCTCGGCCCTGCGGCTATCGAGCGCGAGCGTGTGCTCTCGGTGAAGGACCTCACGGCCGTGGTGCCGAACTTCTACCAGCCCGACTACGGGTCGCGCATGACCTCGTCGATATACGTTCGCGGTTTCGGCGCACGCATCGACCAGCCTGTGGTCGGTGTCAACGTCGACGAGATCCCATATCTCAACAAGAACAACTACGATTTCGACCTCTTCGACATAGCCCGCATCGAGGTGCTGCGCGGCCCGCAGGGCACGCTCTACGGCCGGAACACCATCGGCGGGCAGCTCAACGTATATACGCTTTCGCCCATGGGTTATCAGGGCGTGCGCGCCTCGGCCGAGTACGGTACGGGCAACACGGTGCGGGCGAAGGCGTCGTATTACGGCCGGCCTGCGGAGCGGTTCGGGATCTCGGCGGGCGGGTACTACACCCGTACGGACGGTTTCTTCGACAACGAGTACGACGGCAGCGACTGCGATTGGGGACACAGTGCCGGCGGCCGCGTCCGTACGGTATGGGAGCCTGCGGGCGGCTGGTCCGTCGACAACGTCGCAACGGTAGCGTCGAGCCTCGAAGGGGGATACGCATATTGTCTCTACGACGAGGCCGGTGCTACCGTGTCGCCCGTAAACTATAACGATCCCAACAGTTACGAGCGCCTTTCCGTAACCGACGGCCTTGTCATCAAGCACGAGGGAGAGAACGTGCTCTTCTCCGCCGCGACGGGATACCAGTATCTCTATGACCGTATGCGTATCGACAACGACTTTACGCCGCGCTCGCTCTTCACCCTCGTCCAACAGCAGCGCGAGCATGCCCTCACGGAAGATGTGGTAGTGCGCAGCAATGATGCTGCGCGGCGCTGGCAGTGGATAACGGGTGCATACGGTTTCTACAAGCATCTGCGCATGGAGGCGCCCGTGACATTCCTGCGCGACGGTATCGACGATCTGATCCTCGGGGCGGCGAACGACGGCATACAGAGCGTGATGCCGTGGGCCGAGTTGATGATCGAGGAGGATGCTTTCGACATCGCGAGCAATTTCACGATCCCCACATACGGCATGGCGCTCTATCACGAGTCGTCGCTGCGGGCCGGAAGGTGGCGTTTCACGGCGGGCCTGCGCCTCGACTACGAAGCTTCGCGTATGGACTACGACAACTATACGGCCATGCATTACCGCCTGAGCCCTATGATGCCGCAGTTCAAGGAGCTGTCGATGCCTTTCGTCGGGCGCGAGCGGCTCGACTATCTGGAACTGCTGCCCAAGTTTGCGGTCAACTTCTCGACCGGTGCGGGCGAATTGTATGTGACGGCGGCGCGCGGGTACAAGGCCGGCGGGTTCAATACGCAGATATTTTCGGACATACTCCAGAACCGCCTTATGGCGGCCATGATGGAGGATATGGGCATGCCCTCGACGCCGTCGCCCTATAACGAGGCGTCCGCCACGACGTACAAGCCCGAGTACAGTTGGAACTACGAGGCGGGCGGCCACCTGTCGTTCGCCGGCGGCCGCCTCCGCACCGACTTCGCCCTCTTCTGGATCGAGTGCCGCGACCAGCAGCTTACGGTCTTCCCCGAGGGTACCACTACGGGCCGCATGATGTCCAATGCGGGCCGCTCGCGCAGCCGCGGCGTCGAGGTGTCGCTGTCGTGGAATCCTCTCGCGCATTTGGGCGTGTGGGGCAGCTACGGCTTCACCGATGCCCGTTTTGTCAAGTTCGACGACGGTGAGGCCGACTATGCCGGCAACGTCCTGCCGTATGCTCCGCGCAACACCGTATCTCTCGGAGCGACATACCGTCTGCATGTGGGCGCAGGCATGTTGGACGACGTGGTGTTCAACTGTACGTGGCAGGGTGCGGGCCGTATCTATTGGAACGAAAGCAACTCTCTGTACCAGAATTTCTATTCGCAGCTCGGGGCGTCGGTAGAGTTGCGCAAGGGTGATTTCACACTCTCGTTGTGGGGGCGCAACCTCACGGGGACGGATTTCTATACGTTCTACTTCAAGTCGGTGGGCAACAGTTTCTTCAACCACGGCAAGCCCCGCCTGTTGGGGCTTACGCTCAGTTATGCGATGTAGCCTTTGTATGTGCCGGTGAAGGCAGCGGCGGATTCTCATGCAGGATCCGCCGCTTTTGTTTTTACTCCGGCATGGCGGCAACGTTGCCGGAATGTTACAGCGACGATGCCGTTTTCGGGACGTCTCCTATATTTGTTATTCACCCGCCCATTGTGTCTCCTGCTGTCCCTGCTGTCCCGTCTCCTGCATCCTTTATATACTCCCTGCATTCGTCTGCAGTAAGAGGTGCGGACGTCTCCGTGCGGCCCCGTCGACGCGGTGCTGCCATGCCGCACGCGAGTCTGTCATACCGCCTCGGTTCTTGTATGGTGCAAAAAAACGGGACTTCCCGATGGAAAGTCCCGTTCGTTGAAAGTGTTGGATCTTACTCGAGGATCTTGACCTTGATGTTGCGATACCAAACATCGTCGCCGTGATCCTGCAGGCCGATGTAACCCTCGTGGTTCTCACCGCCGCAGTTGAGCAGCAGGTCGTAAGCCTCGGGCCACTTGTCCTTGCTGAACTTCGAGTTGTCGAGCAGCTCCTGCCACTGGGGAGTCCACAAGTGGTACTCTACCACGGGAGCGTCATTCTGGTAGTGAACGACCGTACCCTTGTAGCAGAGGATCTTCACCTTGTTCCACTCGCCGTAGGGCTTTGCGTTCTGCGGCTTGGCGGGAATCATGTCGTAGAGCGATGCCGACATGCGGTTGCCGTCTACGCCCAGCTTGGCGTCGGGGTGATTCTCGTTGTCCAGAACCTGATACTCGGGAGCCGAGATGTAGATGGGCTGGTTGGGGACCTCCTGCGCGAGGTAGAAGATACCCGAGTTCGACCCTTTCGCTACCTTGTACTCGAGTTCGAGTTCGAAATTCTTGAACTTCTGGTCGAAGATGATGTCTCCGCCGTCGCCGGCCTGAGCTTCGCCGCCGCCCGAGCCGTTGAACTTCAGGCAGCCGTCCTCGATAACCCAGCGTGAGGGAACCTCGGTCTTGTTGTATCCTCTCCAACCTTTGAGGCTGGTACCGTCGAACAGAACTACGGTGTTCGCGTCATCGGCCTCCTTTTCAGCCTTCTTGGTGTTGTTGCCGCCGCAGCTTGCGAGCGTTGCGGCCGACACCAGAGCAGCCATGAATAATACCTTTTTCATTTCCTTATAGGTTTAGATAAAAGTTTGTTCGTTATTTGGGCATTGCGGGAAGCAGCGTATCCCAGCCCTTGCGGTAGTTGTGCTTGATCATCTCCTCGGCGAACTGCTTTGCGTTGATCGGGTCGGTGTAGGTCTTGTTGAAGGTCGGGTGACCGTCGTGTACCGAGAAACCGTCCTCGATCATGATGCGCAGCGTCTCGTCGTCGCCGATGTTGGTGAAGCGCATGTTGGCGCCGTCCCACTCGAGAGTCTTGTTGAGGCTCTGCAGACGTACGCCCAGAACACCCATTACGACCATCTCGTTGAAAGGTCCTGCCTCCGAGAAGTCAGAGTTGGACTTGGTGCGGTTTGCCTTATCCTCCTTGCAGGCGCGAACCCAATCCTTGCCGTGCGAGAGCTCGACCTTGCGGGCGCGGGCGGGAGCGTTGGGTACACGGCCCGACAGCAGGTACGGATTGACTCCGTAGCAGCCGCAGATGAGAACATCCTTCGTACCGTAGAATATGCAGCCGCCGCCTTGATCGTTGAGGTTCTTGCCGGGCTCGAGGCCTTCGGGACGCGGAGGAGTAAGACCGCCGTCGTACCACGTAACGGTAACCTCGGGCAGCTTCACCTTGTCCTTCTTGCCACGCTCGGGGAATACATAGGTCACCATCTGTGCCTGCGGGGCGCAGTCGGTGAGCAGTGCCGTCGACGAACCCTGTACCTTGGTGGGGTAGCCGAGCTGGAGAGCCTTGAATACGGGGTGGAGGATATGGCAGGCCATATCGCCCAGAGCGCCCGTACCGAAGTCCCACCATCCGCGCCAGTTCCACGGCTGGTAGATCTTGTTGTAGGGACGGTAGGGAGCCGAACCGAGGAAGAGATCCCAGTTCAGGGTCTCGGGAATCGGATCCACCTGTGAGGGACGCATCAGGCCCTGCGGCCAGATCGGGCGGTCGGTGAAGGCATCCACGCGGGTAACCTCGCCGATTTCGCCGTTCCAGATCCAGTCGCATACCTTCTGTACGCCTTCGCCTGACGAACCTTGGTTACCCATTTGGGTAGCGACACCGTTCTTGGCTGCGAGCTTGGTAAGCAGGCGCGACTCGTAAACGGTGTGGGTCAGAGGCTTCTCGCAGTATACGTGCTTGCCGAGTTCCATGGCGTTGGCGGCAACCAGGGCATGGGTGTGGTCGGGCGTTGCGCACATCACGGCATCGATCTGATTCGCGATCTTGTCGTACATTTCACGCCAGTCCCAGAAGCGCTGGGCTTTTGCATAGCGGTCGAAAGTGCCCTTGGCATAGTTCCAGTCGGTATCGCAAAGGGCTACGATATTCTCCTCCTTGAGGTCGTCCAACACTGCCGAACCGCGTCCGCCGATGCCGACGCCGGCGATGTTGAGTTTGTCCGAAGGAGCCTTGTGCCCGAAGGCTGCGCCCATTACGTTGCCGGGAACAACTGTCATAGCTGCAAGACCTGCTGCAGAGGTCTTCAGAAAGTCAGCTCTTGAGATTTTCTTTGACATTGTTGTTTGTGTTTAAGGTTAATAAAGAGTTATTTAAATTATACGGGTTTTCCGTAGCGTTTCTGTCTCCTGTAGTTGTCGGTTCCGTTATTCGTTGTCCTTATAATCCTGTGTTCCGTATCGGCCCTTGCCGTACCCGCTCTGTTATTCGCATCGGCTGTTGCCGTATCTGCTCTGTTGTTCAGTATCGGCCCTTGCCGTATCTGCTCTGTCGTTCCGGTATAGGCCCTTGCCGTATCTGCTCTGTTATTCGCATCGGCCGTTGCCGTATCTGCTCTGCGTTCGCCCCCTCCTATCAGTAACGCAGGCTCGGGAGCGATTCGAGGTTGTAAATGCTGCGTTCGATACAGTTTTTCGGCGGCAGCGTGTAGCTGCGTACCTCAACGAATATATCCTTTACCCCTGCGGCTATGGCCTCGGTGACGATCTTGTCGAAATCTATCAGGCCGCTCTCGGTCGCTATGCCGAAGTCGTGCAGGTGGAGCAGCAGTACGCGACCCTTGTAATGCTTGAGCATCGAAACCATGTCTATGCCGGCTTCATGCGCTTCGCGCGTATCGAGTTCGAACCACACCTTGTCTTCTGGCATATGTGCCGCCAAGGTGTCGAAGACCGATACTCCCTCCGCTGCCGTAAGCTCCCTGCGCGAGGGATGCAGGCATAATTGCATCTCCCGTTGCCGTACCTTTTCCGCTATGCGCGTAAAGTAGCCGGCGTAGCTCTCCGCCGTCTCGGGAGTCAGGGCGTCGGGCAGGCGCGAGATGACGATGTATCGGCATCCGAGCCTCCTGTGTGTATCGAGCGCCTCGTCCCACCACTTCATGACGGGATCCTCGGCAGGAGTATCCGTTGCGGCCGTTTCTTTGTCTGCGGCCGCCGTCTGCCGTGCCGTCCCCGCGGCTTCTGGCGCCGCCGCGGCATCCGCCTTTACCTCTTGTCCGCCGGCGGTGTCCTCTGCCTGTTCGGGCAGGTCGTTGTCATAGAACTTGCGCAGGTGTGCCGATGTAATCTTCAGCCCCGCCTTGTCGGCGGCCCTGCGGAAATCTTCGGGTTTGAGGTCATATATCCTGCCTCCGAAGTATGAGTCGGTCTCTATCGTTGTGTAACCCATGCGGGCCACGTCCTGTAACGAGCCTTCGGCCCCTTCGTACATGTCGGACTCGATCGACTTCATGTAGAGGCCTATGTCGCTTTTAATGTCGCTCAGGGCTTCGTCTACGGCGTCCGTAAAGGTGTTGACGGCCTTTTTCAATCCGACGACGGCACTGACGGCATCCATCGCCGAGGATAACCCTTGCTTGAAAAACGTAAGCCTGTCCATTGTCTTGCGGTGCCACTTGCTCTTGGCCTCTCTCCTCGTTTATTTCTTCTCTAACGCTGTTGTCTCGCTGTTCTCTTGCGAGAGGCCCCTTCGGCCGCATCCGGTCCATCCGGTCTCGTGCCCATTATCGGGTCCGTCACTTGTTTCCGGTTCAGTCTTCTGTTTCCGTCTCCAATTTCACGTGCCCGTTTCTGTGTCTCCGTCTCCGCCTCCGCCTCCAATTTCACGTGCCCGTTTCTGTGTCTCCGTCTCCGTCTCCGTTTCCAATTTTACGAGCCCGTTTCTGTGTCTCCTGTTTCCGTCTCCAATTTCACGAGCCCGTTTCTGTGTTTCTGTCTCCTGTCGCCGTTCCCGGTGTTGTCTTCTGCGCCCTTTTTCGCTTTGGCCGGCTCACCCATTCTCCAGATGGCCGGAAAATCCGAATCATCCGACCCTCCGCCACAGGGCGGGGAGCCGGAATCACGGGTTATTGTTTGCCGCCGATATTTTCGCTGTCGGCGTTTTCGTCTGCGGTGTCTTGCTGCGTAGCGGCATTGTCTTCAACCTCTGCCTGTGAGCCGGCTTCGGCCTCGTCGGCTGTTTGGGCCGTTTCCGCCTCTGCGGCGTTCTCCTCCGCAGCTTGGGCCTGCTGCATGGCCTGATACTCCGCCTCTTCCTTTGCTTTGCGGACCTCGATACGTTGCGCTATGGTTATGCCGTACTCATAGAGGGCATAACACGGCACGAATATGAGTACCTGACTCACGACGTCGGGCGGTGTTATTATCGCTGCGAACACGAGCAATGCCACGACCGCGATCTTGCGGTATTGGCGCATCGTGTTCGACGTGATGAGTCCCAGCGTCGCCAGCAGGCGTATGAGCAGCGGCAGCTGGAAAGCGAGCGCTGCGGCGAAAGTGACGCCGAGGACGGTACTCATGTAGGACCCCACGTCGATGATGTTCTTGATCTCGCTGCTGACGGAGTAGTTCCCGAGGAAATTGATAGCCAGCGGTGCGATGATGTAGTATCCGAAGAGCACTCCGAGGATGAACCATACGGGGGTCTCGAGGACGTAACGTATGCTCTGCCTGCGCTGGTGCGGCGGCAGTGCGGGCTTGACGAAGAGCCACAACTGCCATATCAGGAACGGGAACGCTATCACTATGGCTCCTACCAAGGAGCTCTTTATGTGCAGCATGAACTGTCCCGCCATCTTGTTGTTGAACAGTTCCACGTTTTCGGGGTGGATGTTCAGGGCGTCGGACCCCATGGCCGTCGCCAACCATGTAAAGAGCCTGTTTGTCGGGAATTCCGGCGTTACGGGCGCGAATACCACTTCGAGGACCACTCCCTTCATTGTGAACAGAACGATGAAGAGCAGGGCAAAGACCAAAGCTACGCGGATAAGTATCTTTCGGAGTTCATCGAGGTGTTCCCCGAAAGTCATCTCCGCGCTGTCGTCGGCAGTTTGAGTGCTCATATATATTCCGATCCGAATTTACTCTTTGGTGGTAGTTGTTTTCTTGGCTTCGGGCTTGTCGTCGTCCTCCTCGATGGGCTTGTTGACGGCATCCTTGAACTCCTTGATTCCGCGGCCTGCTCCGCGCATGAGTTCGGGAAGCTTCTTGCCTCCGAAGAGCAGCAACAGAACCACCACGATAAGCAGAATTTCGCTCGTGCCCAATCCTCCGATAAAAAGTTGTTCCATAACGGTACTTTTTTAGTCTTATGAATAAATATAAAGTAAAATAAACGAACTACGTTTTTCATTCCAAAGTTACGAATAATATTTCATTCGTACAACTTTGAACGATTTTTTATTTTTTTTGACACAGCCTCCGGTTCTCTGCAAGAGCAGGGTATATTGGTATATGTCGCTGTCGGCGATAGTGTTGCCGTTGTTGCGGCCGTGTGCTTGCGGCGCGATTTTGTTTTTGCGCGGCATCGTTATAAAACGTAAGGCGGCAGGCCGTTATTGTGCCCCTTCATTGCCCTCCGAAAGGGGTTTAAGGTGCAGCTCGAAGTAGCCGGAGATCTTGTCGTGCAGGTGTACGGCATCCTTGCCGAAGACGTTGTGCTCGGCAAGCGGGTAGGGGAAATAGTCGACCTGCACGTTGCTCTCGATGCACTTGCGCACGAAATTGAGCGAGTGCTGCCATACCACCGTGCCGTCCATTGCGCCCTGACATATGAGCAGTTTGCCCTTCAGGTCGGCGGCGCGGTTCAGCAGGCTCACCTTCTCGAAGCCTTCGGCATTGGTCTCGGGGGTCTCCATGTAACGCTCGCCGTACATCACCTCGTACCACTTCCAGTCGATCACGGGGCCTCCGGCCACGCCCACCTTGAAGACGTCGGGGTAGTTGGTCATGAGCGATATGGTCATGTAGCCGCCGTAGCTCCATCCGTGTACGCCGATGCGGTCGCGGTCCACCCACGGGTGCGACATGAGCCACTGCATGCCGGCCATCTGGTCCTGCATCTCGCACTGCCCGCACTGGCGGTGTATCGCCTTCTCGTACTCGGCGCCGCGGTTCGAGGTGCCGCGGTTGTCCATGACGAAGACGACATATCCGCGCTGTGCCATATACATCTCCCAGCGGCGCAGCTGTGCCTGATAGCTGTTGCGCACCATCTGCGAGTGGGGGCCGCCGTAGACGTAGAGTATGACGGGGTATTTCTTCGCGGGGTCGAAGCCGAGGGGCTTGATCAGGCGGTAGTAGTTGTCGTATTTGCCGTCGGCGCTCTTCACCGTGCCGAGTTCTATGTCGGCATATGCGTACCCTTCGGTGGGATCGGGGGCACGGAACAGCTCGCGTGCGAGGCGGTTGTCCGTCGAGCGCATCTCGACGACGCGGGGCACGCGCAGCGACGAGTAGTCGTCAAGGAAGTAGCGGCCGCTGTGGCTCACCGACACGTTGTGCCACCCCTCGTCCGGCGTTAGGCGCGTCGAGCGCCCCGTGGCTATGTCGACCTTGAAGAGGTGGTTCTCCACGGGCGACACCTCGGCCGAGGTGTAGTATACGTAGCGGTCGTTCTGCGCCACGTACTTGACGTCGGCGTCGGTGGCGGTGAGGCGTTTGACGTTGCCGTCGTGGTCGCAGAGGTAGAGATTGTAGTATCCGTCGCGGTTGTCGGTCGTATATATGAAGCGCGAGGGGTCGTTGCGCAGGAATACGAGCGGGTATTGCGGTTCGACGAAGCGGTCGTTGTGCTCGGTGAGCAGCTGTTTTACGAGGCGCCCCGTCGTGACGTCATACATGTTCAGGTGCATGTTCTTCTGCCGGCGGTCGAGCACCTGCACGTAGATGTGCTTTGCGTCGGGCGACCACGTGACGTTGGTGAGGTAGCGCTCCTCGTCGAAGTCGGTCACCGTGAGGTACACGGTGCGGGCCGTGGCGATGTCGTATATGCCAAGGTCGACCCTCTCCGAGGCCATGCCGTTCATCGGGTACTTGATGTTCCGCAGCGTGCCCGTGCGGGTGGTTATGTCGACGAGCGGGAAATCCGTAACGCGCGACTCGTCCTTGCGGTAGAAGGCTATCTTCGAGGCGTCGGGCGCGAAGAATATGCCGCCCGTGATGCCGAACTCGTTGCGGCTGACACTCTGGCCGCATACTATGTTCCTGTCGTCGTATTCGGTTACGGCGTGCTCGTTCTCGCCGTCGAAATAGTAGAGGTTGTTTGCGCGCGTATAGGCGTAGCGCCCGCCCTTGCCCGTCTGGCGCGTGAGGTTGGCTACGCCTTCGGGCACGCGGCTCGAGGCGACGATGCTGCTGCGGCGCAGGTCGATGGTGCTGCGTACGCCGTTCGATATTACCACGAGCGTGTTCTCGTCCTCGAACGAATAGGCGGGGAATGTCTTGAAGTCGGCCGAGAGCAGCCGGTTCAGCTCTTCGAGCGTAATGACGGTCGAGCGTTTGCCGCTGCGGGCGTTCACGGCGACGATGGCCGTGCCGTCCGTTGTCGAGTAGCTGTCGCTTTGTGCCACCCAGCTTACGGGGTAGGATGCGGGCGAGAGCTTGCGGCTGAGGATTGTCTCCTCCATTGTGAGGAGTTTGCCTTGGGGCTGTTGTGCCGCGGCCGGTATCGTTGCGGTCAACGCCATGATTGCAAGTGTTATAAGGTGTCGTTTCATTGTCGGTTCGGGTTGGGCCGCAGCATACGTCGCATGGCGGGGCCGGTTGGATGCGCGCGGTATGCGGCGGTGTAAAACAAATATCTAATTGCGTGCGAAAATATGAAAAGTTGCCGATAAATCCAATTTTTGCGGCAGGGAAAAGCACCTTAAAATTATCCCGCGTAATGGAGCCGCTGCGTGCCGGCGCCAGAACAGGTGCATGGCGGCGCGGGGTGTGGCATGAGTGTCCCGTCGCAGGGGCGGTTGCCGGTGCGGGTTTGGGTTCTGGCTCTGGTTGCGG
This sequence comes from uncultured Alistipes sp., assembly GCA_949296635.1. Classification (GTDB taxonomy): domain Bacteria; phylum Bacteroidota; class Bacteroidia; order Bacteroidales; family Rikenellaceae; genus Alistipes. The sequence goes on from CASFQF010000005.1 coordinate 13,785, forward strand.
ACATAGAGAAGCCGTAAGGAGGATTGGATCCATCCTTACGGCAGACAAAAGAACGGGCCGCTAAAGATGTGCACGGCCCCGATTATAGAGGGAATAGATTGGAAAATAGGGTTGTTGCAATTCCTTTTGCCGGAATACGGCTGTCTGTTTGCCGTGCCTGCCGTATCCGTCGGTTCAAAGATGGAAATTATTTTCGGAAGAAAAAAATATTATATGGCAAATAGAACATTTTTGTTGTCGGATATTACTTTTTTGTATCCTATTGGTCCTTTTGGGTGGAGTTACGGGTCATTTTTTTTGCGATGCCTCCTTTTGATCCTGCGGCGGCCGGGCTTTATTTATTATTTTTGCCTCACGGCCGGTGCCGCATGCTCCGTAACAGGGCGTATGGCGGTGCCGCGGCTGGTGTCTCCGCCGTTCGGGCGCCGTGTGTGCGGCCGTATGCCGCAAAACGTATTGTCGTATGAACGCGAAAGGAATATTTGCGCTGATGCTCTCCATCGTCATGCCGGCGGGGGAACTGTCGGCGTCTATGGGGAGCGGTGTGTCCGGCGGCCGCACCGTAAAGGCGGAAGAGGTGTGGATGGCATACGATGCCTTCAATGCCGTATACCTCGATACCGCCAAATACATTTATAAGAGCGACTCGTCGGTGCCGGCCGCGGTGGACCGCTTCAACGGCGCGGCGGCGATATGGTGCCAGCCTGTCTATTGGGACATGGCGATGAACGCCGCGGCGCTGGCCGAGCGGTGCGGCGAGCGGCGTCGCGCCAAGGGGTACGGGAAGTTGTGCCGCCGCATATTCGAGGGTGAGCGGGCGCACTACGCGGGTTTCGATTTCGAGGACAACAACGAGAATACGGGGTGGTTCATCTATGACGACATCATGTGGTGGACCATATCGCTGGCGCGCGCCTATGTCATGTTCGGCGACGGGGAGTACCTGCGCCTTGCGGAGAGGAGTTTCTCGCGTGTATGGTACGGGTCGGAGCGTGTAGGAGATACGGGTTCGTACGACGGGGCCGCGGGAGGCATGTTCTGGCGCTGGTACCCCATCTCCGATCCCGAGCCCAACCGTTCGGGCGACGGCAAGATGGCCTGCATCAATTTCCCCACGGCGGTGGCGGCGCTGACGCTGTCGGGGTGCGTACCCGAAGGGCGCAGGGCCGAGGCGTGCGAGAAGCCCGTGACGCATACGCGCGGGCGCTATTTCGAAATGGGGCGCGAGATATACGAGTGGGGCGCAGAAAACCTCTTCGACGCTGCGACGGGGCGCGTAGCCGACAGCCGCCACGGCGGGGGCGAGCCCGACTGGAAGGCGCACGTATACAATCAGGGGACCTTTATCGGGGCCTCGGTACTGCTCTACCGTGCCACGGGCGAGCGGCGCTATCTCGACAATGCGGTCGCGGCGGCCGACTATGTGGTGGAAGAGATGTCGCACGACGGCATCCTCCCGTTCGAAGACGGTATCGAGCAGGGGATATATACGGCCATCTTCGCACAATACATGGCGATGCTGGTCTACGACTGCGGGCAGCGGCAGTACCTGCCGTTCCTGCGGCGCAATATCGCCGCAGGGTGGGGGAACCGCGATCGCGGGCGCAATATATGCGGCGGCGAGTATGGGCGGCCGCTGGGTGCCGGCGAGACGGTGGACAGCTATTCGGCTTCGGGGATTCCCGCCCTGATGCTGCTCTTTGCGACGGAGCGTTAGGGACTTGCTAATCTCGTTTCATATTCATATATTTGTACTAAAACCTTAAACTCGGAGAAAAAACCTTAAAAACATCGCTATTTTTATGAAGAAGACAATTATGTTGGCCGCGTCGTTGGGCCTGTCGTTCGCCGGCGTCTGCCAAACGCCCTATTGGCAGGATGTGTCGACGGTGGAGGTGAACCGTGAGGCCCCCCGTACCGAATTCGTCACCTACACGAGCGAGGAGAAGGCTCTTACGCGCGACTTCTCGTCGTCGGAAAATTACCAGCTGCTGAACGGCGATTGGAAATTCCTCTATTACGACTCGTACAGGGATGTGCCCGCGTCGGTGACGGACCCTGCGACCGACGCCTCGTCGTGGAACGACATCAAGGTGCCGGGCAACTGGGAGCTTCAGGGCTACGGTACGGCCATCTACGTGAACCATCCCTATGAGTTCAGCCCCGTGAACCCGCAGCCGCCGCAGCTTCCGGAGGCTACGCCCGTGGGCGTTTACCGCCGTACGTTCACCGTCGGCGACTCATGGACGGGCAAGGATGTGTTCCTAAACATCGCCGGCGCCAAGTCGGGCGTTTACGTCTACGTGAACGGCCGCGAGGTGGGTTACAGCGAGGATTCGAAGGATGTGGCGCAGTTCCTGCTGAACGATTACCTCAAGTCGGGCGAGAATACGCTCGTGTTGAAGATCTACCGCTGGAGCACTGGCTCGTACCTTGAGTGTCAGGATTTCTGGCGTATAAGCGGTATCGAGCGCGACGTCTATCTGAGCGCGCAGTCGAAGGTGTCGATACGCGATTTCGACGTGGTGTCGACGCTCGACGATTCGTACACCGACGGCCTTTTCACCCTCAAGGTGAAGACCTCGGGAAGCGGGGCGTGCGAGGTGGCGTACAAGCTGGTCGATGCGGCGGGCGCTACGGTCCTCTCGGGCAGCAAGAGTGCCGAGGGCGGCGGGGAGGTCGTCTTCACGGGTACGGTGCCCGAGGCGAAGAAGTGGTCGGCCGAGGAGCCCAACCTCTACCGTCTGATGATGAGCGTCGGCAGCGGCGGGGCGAAGGAGTATGTCCCCTTCAATGTGGGATTCCGCCGCTTCGAGATCGTGCCCGTCGACACGAAGGATGCGCGCGGCCGCAACTACAGGGTTTTCCTCGTGAACGGCCAGCCCGTGAAGTTCAAGGGCGTGAACGTCCACGAACATAATGAATATACGGGCCATTACGTATCGGAGGAGGACCTGCGCCACGATCTGGAGATCATGCGCCAAAACAACATAAACGCCGTGCGTACGAGCCACTATCCGCAGCCGCGCCGCTTCTACGAGTTGTGCGACGAGATAGGAATATACGTCTATTGCGAGGCCAACATCGAGTCCCACGGTATGGGCTACAGCCTCGACAAGGGCGGTACGCTGGGCAACAACCCCGCATGGCGTGCTCCCCACCTCGACCGTATAAACAACATGTACGAGCAGTTGAAGAACTATCCGTGCGTGGCTATCTGGTCTTTGGGCAACGAAGCCGGCAACGGCTACAACTTCTATCTGGGCTACGACCTTATCGCCGCCAAGGAGCACGGCGAGGGCCGCATGAACCGCCCGATATGCTACGAGCGTGCGCAGTGGGAGTGGAACAGCGACATGTACGTTCCGCAGTACCCGGGTGCGAGCTGGTTCGAGAGCGTCGGCCGCAACGGTTCGGACCGCCCGATCGTCCCCTCGGAGTATGCCCACGCCATGGGTAACTCTACGGGCGGACTGTGGCTGCAGTGGCAGGCCATATACAAGTATCCCAACCTTCAGGGAGCCTTCATCTGGGATTGGATCGACCAAGGCTTCGCCGAGACCGACGAAAACGGCGTCAAGTATTGGGCCTATGGCGGCGACTACGGCGAGAAGACACCGAGCGATGCCAACTTCCTCTGCAACGGTATCATAGGACCCGACCGCCGTCCGCATCCCGCCATGGCGGAGGTCAAGTACGCATACAGCGACATCGCCTTCCACCGCGCCGGCGACGGATATGAGGTGGAGAACCGGTTCTACTTCAAGGACCTGAGCAACTACCGCGTGCGCTACGCATATCTGGCCGACGGCCGCGAGGTCAAGGGCGGCTACCTCACGGTGAATGCCGCGCCGCAGTCGCGTGCCGCGCTGGCGGTGCCCGCACTCGACAAGATGCGTGCCGACCAGACCTATACGCTGCGTCTGGAGGCCGTCACGATAGCGGAGGAGCGTCTCATTCCGGCCGGCTTCGTCATCGCGCACGAGTCGTTCGAGTTGCAGCGCGCAAAGCGTCTGGCCTACGCCTCGATGGCGAGCAAGGCGTTGAAGGTGACCGATACCGATGATGCGATTACCGTTACAGGCGGCAAGGTCTGCTTCGTCTTCGACCGCACGAAGGGTTATGTTACCTCTTATAAATACGGCGGCCGCGAATTGTTGAGCGACGGCTTCGGCCTGCGGCCCAACTTCTGGCGCGCCCCGACCGACAACGACTTCGGCAACGGCGAATACTCGCGCTGCGAGGCGTGGCGTCTGGCCGGCACGGAGTTCAAGGCCGAGGCTTCTGTATCGGCTGGCGGGAGCGGCGCCGTCATCGACGTGGTCTATTCGCTGCCCTACGGCGCATCGCTCAAGGTGACCTATACGGTCAATGCCGCAGGTTTCGTCAACGTGCGCAGCAGCTACACGGGCGGCAAGGGCGAGAACCTGCCCGAGCTGCCGCGTCTGGGCATGCGCTTCCGCCTGCCGCGTGCGATGGAGAGCTTCAGCTACTACGGCCGCGGCCCCGAGGAGAACTATTGGGACCGCAACAACGGTACGCTGCCGGGCCTCTACACCACGACGGCCGCCGCCGAGAACTACCCCTATGTCCGCCCGCAGGAGACGGGGCACCACACCGATACGGAGTGGATACGTTTCAAGGGGCTTGAGGTGATAGCCGACGGCCGCATGGAGTTCAACGTGCTGTGCAACGCCATTGAGGAGTACGACCCTGCGACGAATACCAAGCGCGACTACCAGTGGCGCAACTTCTTTGAGGGCGACAAGGCTACGCAGAACGACCGCCGCCAGATGCATACGAACGACATCGACACGTCGGCCAACGATTTCGTCGAGGTATGCCTTGACTACCGCCAGACGGGCGTGGGCGGCTACGACAGCTGGGGATCGCGTCCCGAGGCTATATATACGCTTCGCAGCGACGGCAGTTACGAGTGGGGCTTTACGCTCGACCCGCGGTAGGGGTGTGCATGCCCGCTGCGTGTGACCGGTGGCTTTGGCCTGCCGCCCTTTTTGGGCGGCAGGTTTTTTATCTGTTTGCGGGATCGACACCGCAGATATAGATGAGCGATGTAGAAGGTTGCGAACGCTGCATATGCGGGGTGTGGAGGAACATTTCCTGCAATGGTGCGTACGGGCGGACTGCGGTGAGGTGCGGGAGTTATTATATGCGCGTATTCAACGCGATATGCCGTTGTGATGCGAATTTTTCGGGCCGATATTTTGGCAAACGGGAAAATATGGTTACATTTGCACTCGATTTTCACGAAATCAGCCCGGATGGCGGAATCGGTAGACGCGCTGGTCTCAAACACCAGTAGGTTCACCCCTGTGCCGGTTCGACCCCGGCTCCGGGTACAATAGGCGCCGGCAGTCTTTATAGACTGTCGGCGTTTTCTTTTCCAGATCGTATATACTTGGATCTTACGATCTCCGTATGCGTAATAGCCATTATATCAGCGTATTGCGTGTAGTATTGCCGGCTGTGGGCGGCAAAATGGTTGCTTTTCGATAATATATGTCCCGTTTAATGCGTTTTAACGGGGCGGATATGGCTGTTTTGATCTTGCTCGGCGGAAACGCAATACCGTCATCAAGATATGCATGCGGATATGTGCGGTTTTGCACATGATATGCGGCGGGGAGTGCCCGAAAAGTAGTATGAATGGTAACGGATTGATTATAAGCGATGTCTTCCGGCGTTTCTTTTGGGCATGAAAGCAGCCTTCTATGCCGTGGAGTTATTAATAATTTTTATTATATTTGCGGCGTTGAAAAAACATACGGGAAATGACACATTTAAGATCTTTAACTGCGGGTGAGATAGCGGCGCTCGAGCGCGGCGGCAATACCGCCACGTCGTGGGCTGCGGTGAGGGTAGCGGAGGACTTTGTGCCGAAGCAGTTGTCGTACAGCCATTTCGACGGCGAGGTGGAGATCGCTTCCGGCGTGCGCATATACCGTTCGCGCGTAGCGAACTATCGTATTGGCGAAGGCACGCTCGTCGATACCGTCACGGCGCTCGAGTGCCGCGGCCGTACGTCGTTCGGCAACGGTGTCGAGGTGTCCGCCATGAACGAGAACGGCGGCCGCGCCATCAAGATATACGATACGCTTACGGCGCAGGTGGCCTATGTGATGGCCGTTTACCGCCACAGACCGCAGATGATCGCCGCGCTCGAGTCGATGATCGACGCCTATGCCGGCGTGCGGTCGTCGTCATGCGGCGAGGTGGGCCGCAACTGCCGTATCGTGGGGGCGCGTTTCGTGCGCGAGATGCGTATCGGCGACAATGTCACGGTGGACGGAGCTTCGGCCCTCGAGAACGGCACCTTGTGCGACGGCGTGAAGGTCGGTGTCGATGTCAAGGCGTACGATTTCATCGCGGCGGAGGGGGCCGTTATCGACAACGGATCTATCGTCAAGCGCTGTTTCGTCGGCGAGAGCTGCCGTTTGGACAACGGTTTCACGGCGGCCGAATCGCTCTTCTTCGCCAACTCGCACTGCGAGAACGGCGAGGCGACGTCGATCTTTGCCGGGCCTTATACCGTTTCGCACCACAAGTCGTCGCTGCTGATCGCGGGCATGTTCTCCTTTTTCAATGCCGGCAGCGGTTCGAACCAGAGCAACCACCTGTTCAAGAGCGGTGCAGTGCATCAGGCGGTGCACCTGCGCGGCTGCAAGTTCGCCTCGAGCGCATATATCATGTCTCCGGCGCTCAACGGGGCCTTTACGATGGTGATGGGGCACCATTCGTATCACCACGATACGTCGGCCTTCCCCTATTCGTATCTTATCGAGCGGGAGGGGCGTTCGCGGCTGATGCCCGGGGCCAACCTCGCCAGCTACGGCGTTGTGCGCGACGTGGAGAAGTGGCCGGCGCGCGACAGGCGCAAGCGGTTCCGCGATGTTGTAAATTTCGAGGAATATAATCCCTATGTCACGGGCGCCATGCTGCGTGCCGTGGGTGCTATCCGCGAGCTGCGCCACGGCGATCCCGATGCCGAGGTGTACCGTTATGACAAGACGTGGATACGCACGGCCGACCTGCGGCGCGGCCTTCGTTTGTACAACAAGGCCATTGCGGCATCGCTCGGCGCCATGATCGAGGCGGGGCATACGGACCACGAGTACGACGGCAGCGGCGAGTGGTTCGATCTGGCGGGGCAGTATATAACGCGGCGCGAGACGCTGCGCATCCTCGACATGATCGAGAGCGGGAAGTTGTCTTCGATGGATGAGATCGACGCGATGTTCCGTGCCTTTGCCGCGCACTATGCCGACTATGCCCATTCGTGGGCGGTCGATGTTCTTGGGGCGATCCTCGGGCACGAGGCGACGGCGGCGGAGCTCGCCGATGCCGTAACGGTGGGGCGTGCGGCCCATGAGGCTCTGCGACGTATGACCGATGCCGACCGGGAAAGGGACAGTTCGATAGAGCTGTCTGTAAGCTACGGTCTCGACTCGGCGGACGAGGAGGAGCGTATCGAGGACTACCGCGCAGTCCGCGGCCTGAAGGAGTAGCCTGTACGCCGATGCCGCCTGCGGCGGAAACGTGCGGGAGAATGGGAATATACGTTAAAAAAGATTATTTTTGCGGTTGCGGCCGTGTCGCTCGGCCGGCGCGGCCGCAACCGTTTTCGGGGGAGCCATACGTAAGGGATATGAAAAAACTGTTGTCGAAGATATTTCACGTATTGGGCATTGCGGCATGTGTGCTGTTGGGTTTGATGGCCGTTCTGGCCGTTATGGGCTATTTCATCGGCCGCTCACGGTTCCGCGATCCCGTCGAAGAGTATGCGCTTGTCGGGAGCAGGATATATACCCGTGCACCGGCCATGATGGTCGACACGGCTTTCGATTCGCTGCGGTTGGGCGGCCGCGGCGTCAGGATAGGGGTGTTAGACACCGGTTTCGGCGGCCTGCGCGAGCGGCGGTGGACGCGCAACCTGCATGTTGCGGCCTACGCCGACTTCGTCGATGGCGATACGACCGGTTTCTTCCTCGCAGAGCGGGGCCGTGAACGGGATCACGGGGCCTATTCGCTGGCCTGCATGGGCGGATGCGTCGGCGGCGGCGATACGGTCAAGGGCCTTGCGTGGGCGGCGGAATACTATTTGGCCGAGGTCGACGATTTCGACCGCGAGCCGCGGGCCGAAGAGGAACGCATGATGCAGGGCATCCGCTGGCTTTTGGCGCACGACGTCGACATAATATCGTCGTCGATAGGCTATACCGTGTTCGATGATTACGACGGCTATTCGCCCGAGATGCTCGACGGGCGGTCTTCGCGCATATCGCGGTTTGTGGACAGCGTGCTGACGGCGCACCCCGACCTGATCTTCGTGGTGAGCGTCGGAAACGAGGGCGACGGGTCGTGGCGTTACAACTCTTTCCCGTCGGATGTGCGGGAGGTGATCGCCGTGGGGCAGGTTGCGGATGACGGCGTGGCGCGTGAAGCGTTGAGTTCCGTCGGTTGGGATGGCGTGCCGTATGTCAAACCCGACCTGTGCGCCTATGTGCCGCCTCCGCGGCGCGGCACCTCTTTCGCGGCGCCTGCGGTTGCGGGGTTGTGCGGCGCATTGCTCGAATGGCGCCGTATGGACAGGGCCGAGATGCTGGAATTGCTGCGTGCTGTCGGTACGAATGCCGCAGCGCCCGACCGCGGGGTCGGGTACGGCGTCCCGCAGACGGCGCGCATGCATCTGCAGCCGGAGGCGGGAGGGGTACGGCAGGATGCCGGACGGGAAATATGAAAAACTTTATGATATGGTAATGGGACAAGGGATTATCAGCCGCACGGCCGTCGTATGTCTGGCCGTATGTGCAACGGCATGCGAGACGGCGGGACAGCCGGCCGTAATCAGGGTGAACGACGCGGTGAAGCATCAGACGATCGACAATTTCGGCGCCTCGGATGCGTGGACCATGCGTTTTTTGGGCGAGGCTTCGGACGAGACTGTGCGGCAGACGGCCGACTGGCTCTTCAGCATGAAGTGCGACGCGGCGGGGCAGCCGCTGGGCATAGGTCTGTCGATATGGCGGTTCAACCTCACGGCGGGGAGCGCCGAGCAGGGCGACGAGAGCCGGATCAACGAATTCACGCGCGGCGAGAGTTTCTTTACGGCGGACGGTTCCTACGATTGGGGGAAGCTGCGCGGGCAGCGGCGCATGCTGCGCGAGGCGCGGGCGCGCGGGGTGGAGCACTTCCTCATGTTCCTCAATTCGCCCGACGTGCGCTTCACGCAGAACGGCCTTGCGACGAATACGGGGCGCGGCGATACGTATAACCTCAAACCCGAGTGCGCCGACGCATGGGCCTCATACATGGCCGACGTGATAGAGGGCGTCGCACTCCACGACACGGTGCACTTCGACTACGTTTCGCCCTTCAACGAGCCCGACGGCCACTGGAACTGGATCGGCCCCAAGCAGGAGGGTACGCCCGCCACGAAACAGGAGATCGCGGCCCTTACGCGGCGTCTGGGCGAGGAGTTCTCGCGGCGCGGCCTCAAGACGCAAATCGTCATTCCCGAGTCGTCGGACTACCGCTGTCTGGTCGGCACGCATATGACCGACAGCCGCCGCGGCTACGAAATACAGTCGTTCTTCACGCGCGACAGCGTCGATACCTACGTCGGCGGCGTGCCCAACGTGCCGCGCATGATCGCGGGACACACCTATTGGACCACCACACCCCTGACGATGCTGCGCGACATGCGTGTGGCGCTGCGCGATACGCTGCGCTCGCGCGGCGTCGATTTCTGGCAGACGGAGTACTGCATCATGGGTAACGACGAGGAGATCGGCGGCGGAGGCGGCTACGACTTCACCATGCGTACGGCGTTGTACGTCGCGCGCATCATCCACCACGATCTGGTCTTTGCCGACGCGCGGGCATGGCAGTGGTGGCGCGCCGTGGGCGAGGACTACAAGGACGGCCTGCTGCGTGAGTTCCACGATGAGGGCGACGCGCCGTCGGAGTGGCGTGTGAGGGATTCGAAGCTGTTGTGGACGGTGGGCAACTTCTCGCGTTTCATACGTCCCGAGGCGCGGCGTGTGGAGGTCGAGTGTGACGGGTTGGAGGATGCTACCAATCCCACGGGGTTGATGGTTTCGGCATACGAGAACGCCGACGGCAGCCGTGTGGTCGTAATCATAAATTATGCGGAGACGCCGTCGGAGGTGTCGCCCGAGTGGGGCCGCCGTACGCGCGGGCAGGCATACCGCACTTCCGATGCCGAGGGTGAGAACCTGAAACCCGTGGGTGAGACGCGCGGCCGCGAGACCGTCGTCATCCCCGCCCGCTCCGTCGTGACGCTGGTCGGTATGCCCCGATAGGGCGCACAGCGCCCATGCCGTAAAGCATGAGAGGCGGGACCATGTCCCCGCCCCTTATACGTTGCAGTAGAGCGATACGTCGTCGGCGGTGATACGCTCGCCGCTGAGGATCATGAGCCGCTCGACCACGTTGCGCAGTTCGCGTATGTTGCCGCTCCACGGCATTGCGGTGAGCGCCTCGACGGCGTCGGCCTCGACGGGCTTGGGGGTTATGCCGTGCTCGCGGCCTATCTGTCCGGTGAAGTATTGTACCAGTTCGGCGATGTCGCCCTTGCGTTCCCTGAGCGGCGGGACCCGTATTACTATGACACTCAAGCGGTGGTAGAGGTCCTCGCGGAAGTTGCCGCGGGCGATCTCGCTGCGGATGTCCTTGTTGGTGGCGGCGATGACGCGCACGTCGACCGTGAGGTCCTTGTCGCTGCCCACGCGGCTGATCTTGTTCTCCTGAAGGGCGCGCAGGACCTTGGCCTGCGCCGAGAGCGACATGTCGCCTATCTCGTCCATGAAGAGCGTGCCGCCGTTGGCCTGTTCGAATTTCCCCTTGCGCTGCTTTATGGCCGAGGTGAAGGCCCCCTTCTCATGCCCGAAGAGCTCGCTCTCGATCAGTTCGGAGGGTATGGCCGCACAGTTCACCTCGACGAAGGGTGCGCCGGCGCGGGCGCTCTTCTCGTGAAGCCATCGCGCTACGAGCTCCTTGCCCGTGCCGTTCTCGCCCGTTATGAGGACGCGGGCGTCGGACGGGGCGACCTTGTCTATGAGCCGCCGCACATGGTCTATGGCCTCCGAGGAGCCTATGATGTGCTCGGTATCGGCGGGTGCGCGCCTGCGGGCGGCGGGTCTGGCCGCCTCGGGCTCAGGCTCGGTTCCGCTGTCGACGATGCGGCGGAGCGATCCGAGCAGGCGGTTCATGTCCACAGGCGCCGTCAGGTAGTCCACGGCACCGCTCTTGACGGCCGTGACGGCGCCGTCGATCGACCCCTCGGGGGTCACTATTATAAAGGGTACGCCCAGCGCGGAGATGTCGTCGCAGCCTTCGCCCGCCACGATGGCGTCGTAGCCGCGGCGGGCGCATACGCTCTCGGAGAGCTCGTCGCGTTCAGCCACCGTCGTGGCGAAACCCTCGAATTCGAGCCTTTCGCGCAGCGTGTTTCGCATACTTTTTGATTGTTCGATAATTAAAACTTTTGCCATATTTTGATTATTGACAATTTTGCATTTACTTTGCGGAATCAAAGATAGGCTCTTTATTCGGTGATTCCAATCCCGCAGCGACTCGGGGCCGAAGTCGTAAAGTGCTGTTTGATAATCTGAAAAAGGTTCATTCCCCGCGACCGAAAATACCGTTCATGTATCCGTGTGCGTTATTCGCAATCAGGGGGAGGGGGAGTGAGTGCCACATACGTTTTTATGAAGAAGAATTATAATTACACACGCCGCAAACTCTACCTTCCGGAGTATGGCCGCCACATCCATGAGATGGTCGACCAGTTGCTTGAGATCGAGGACCGCGACCAGCGCAACCGGCAGGCGCGCGCCGTCATTGCCGTCATGGGCAACCTGAATCCGCTTCTGCGCGATACGGCCGATTTCACCCACAAGCTGTGGGACCATCTGTTCATAATGTCTGATTTCAAGCTCGATGTAGACTCGCCCTATCCGCGTCCGGCGCGTCAGGACCTTATGGTGTCGCCGCACAAGATGCCGTATCCGCAGGAGCGTATAGCATACAAGCACTACGGCAAATATGTGGCTCGCATGTTCCGCGAGCTGCGCGGGGAGAGGAACCGCGAGGCACTGGACCGCGCCGTGGACTCGCTGGCGCGGTACATGCGTACGAAGAGTTTTGAGTACAATCAGGAGCATCCCAACAACGAGGTCATAATAAAAGACATAAAACAGATGTCCGAAGGCGGCATCGAAATAGATGAAGTGGCCTTGAATAATCTCCGAAGCGACTATAAACAGCACCTTCCGGCGCGTCAGCAGAAGGGGGCGCAGCGGCCGCAGCAGAAGGCGGGGACGAAGAGCCCCGTGCAGAAGAGCGCCTATGCGTGCCAGAAAAACCGCCCCGGCCAAGGCGCCCAGAAGAACAGTCGGGAGGGCGCGCAAAGGTACAATTCGCAGAAGTGATCTTGACGGTTTCGAAAAAATCGTTATATTTGTATTTCGTATGAAACCCGAATTGAAAATGAACAGAGTGTTTTTCGCAGCGCTGGGCATGCTCGCCGCGTTGAGTTCGTGCCAGTCGTCGAAAGTGAAAATTACGGGGCGCTTCGTCGGGTCGCAGGCCGATATGGTCTATCTGGAGCAGGTCACTACGCTCGAACAGAACGTGATCGACTCGATACGCTTGAACGAGGATGGCGATTTCGCCATGAAGATCGACAATGTGCCCGCAACGCCGTCGCTCTACAACATAGTATACGATTCTGAACGTATCCCGCTGCTTATCAAGGGCGGCGACCATATCACGGTCAACTCGGTCGGCAGCGTGCTGCGGAACTATACGGTCGAGGGGGCGCTGGAGTCGGAACTGCTGCAGAAGTTCCACAAACGTTACGTCGAGGGCGTCATGCAGATGAACGACATCGTGTCGCGTTTCACGGCCGCAGACCTCGACGACGCCGAGCGGGACACCCTCACGAGACGTTACACGGAGCTATATCGCGGCATCAAGCGCGACCAGCTCCGTTTTATTGTCGAAAACAAGGACAAGATCGCCGCGGTGTATGCGCTCTACCAGCGTCTGCCGGGCGACGCCTACCTCTTCAACGGGGACAGCGACCTGATCTATTACCGCACTGTGGCCGAAGGTATCGAGCAGACCTATCCCGAGAGCCCCTATCTGCCTATCCTGCGCAGTCAGGTGAGCCGTATGGATGCCCAGATAAGCCTGCTGTCGCAGGTCAAGCTGACCGATTTTCCGGAGATAAACATGCCCGACATGTACGGCAACGACATCAAGCTCTCGTCGCTCGAGGGCAAGGTGATACTGCTGCACTTCTGGTCTGCGGCGCTGGGCAACGGCAATGCCGTGAACGCCGACCTGAAACATATATACGAGAAGTACCATGATCTGGGATTCGAGATATATCAGGTCGCCGTGGACACCTCCAAGGCCGTGTGGGTCAATGCCATTCAGGAGCAGCAGCTGCCGTGGATCTCTGTTAGCGACCTGCGGGGCAACGCTTCGCCCGCATTGAGCGTATACAACGTGAAGAAACTGCCGTCGAACTATCTTATCGACCGCGAGGGCAACATCGTGGGCAAGGATATTGTGGGCGAGCAGCTCGACGAGACCATAAGGCAATATATCCGGCAATAGATGTATTACTTCGCATCGGATGTCCATCTCGGCGCCGACGGGTCCGATGCGGCCCGCCGCCGTGAGCGGCATTTCGTCGCGTGGCTCGATATGGCGGCCCGCGATGCCGAGGCGGTATTCCTCGTGGGCGACATATTCGATTTCTGGTTCGAGTATGTTCGCGTCATACCCAAGGGGTTCGTGCGTACGCTGGGCAAGCTGGCCGAGCTGGCGGACCGCGGGATAAAGATATATTTCTTTACGGGCAACCACGACATGTGGTGCTACGACTATTTCGAGCGCGAGTGCGGCATCAAGGTGTTCTTCTCGCCGCAGCGGATGCGCCTGTCGGGGCGCGAGGTCTTTATCGCCCACGGCGACAACATGAACATCGGTGACAAACCCCTGCTGCGCCTCATGAATACGGTCTTCCGCTCGAGGGCTGCGCGCAAGATATTCTCGTGGGCGGTGCATCCCGATCTGGCGCTGCGTTTCGGCCATTGGTGGAGCGGCAAGTCGCGCAAGACGCATGCCGCGGAGACGCTGACGCGAGAATCGCTGCGGTTCCTCGTCGACTATGCGCGCGAATACGAGGCGCTCCATCCCGATGTCGACTATATTGTTTTCGGTCACATGCACTACCCGTTCGACTACTCCGAGGATGGGCTGCGCGTGGTTTTTCTCGGTTCGTGGGACGATGATGCCCCGGCCTACGCAGTGCTGGACGGCGACGGAAATATGGAACTTAAACGATTCGGAGCATGAAACAGTATCTCGACCTGCTGCGGAAGATAAGGACCGAGGGCGTGGTGAAGAACGACCGTACGGGTACGGGCACGCGCAGCATATTCGGCTATCAGATGCGCTTCGACCTGTCGGAGGGATTCCCGCTTCTTACCACGAAAAAGGTATTCCTGCGCGGTATCATACACGAACTGCTGTGGTTTTTGGCGGGCGATACCAACATGAGGTACCTTGCCGAAAACGGCGTGCACATATGGGATAACGACGCCTACCGCTACTATACGGAGCGGTGTGCTGCTGCCGGTATCGTGCCCCTGCCGCCGGAGGGGTTCCTTGCGGCGGTGCTGCGGCGCGACGCATCCCCGATAGGCGGGTACGAGTACGGCGACCTGAACCATATCTACGGCTACCAATGGCGCAGCTGGCCCCGTCCCGACGGCGGCAGCATAGACCAGATACGCGAGGTCGTCGATACCATCAAACACAACCCCGACTCGCGGCGCATGATAGTATCGGCATGGAACGTGGCCGAGGTGGGGCAGATGGCGCTGCCGCCGTGCCATGTGCTGTTCCAGTTCTATGTTGCGGGCGGGCGTCTCTCGTGCCAGCTCTACCAGCGCAGCGCCGATACCTTCCTCGGGGTGCCTTTCAACATCGCATCGTATGCGCTGCTCACGATGATGATAGCGCGCGAGTGCGGCCTCGAGGCCGGGGAGTTCATACATACGCTCGGCGACACGCACCTCTATCTGAACCACATGTCGCAGGTAGACGAACAGCTCTCGCGTACGCCGCGCCCCCTGCCGCGCATGAGGCTCAACCCCGATGTCAAATCCTTGTTCGACTACCGTTGCGAGGACTTCACGCTCGAGGGATACGATCCGTGGCCGGCGATCAAGGCCCCGATGTCGTTCTGACGCGGCGGGCCGCAGCGGAGACGGTCTGCTATAAGAGCAAAGGCCGGCAGTGAATGCTGCCGGTCGTGTAAAGGGAGGCAGATACGGAAGCAACCAAGAGGCATAGGTGCCGGAAGATAAAAAACAGGATATAACCGGAATATGATAAGTATCATTGTCGCCGTTGCGAGCAACGGCGTTATCGGGGACAAGAACAGTCTCCTGTGGCATATATCGGAGGACCTGCGCAACTTCAAGCGCGTCACTACGGGGCATCCCGTGGTTATGGGCCGCAACACCTATCTGTCGCTGGGGCGGCCGCTGCCCGGGCGCACGAACGTGGTGGTGAGCCGCACGGCCGGAGAGATCGAAGGTTGCCGTGTGGTGCGCTCGCTCGAGGAGGCCTTTGCGCTCTTTCCTGCGGAGGAGGAGGTCTTTGTCATAGGCGGGGCGCAGGTCTATGCCCAGACGCTCGGTATGGCCGACAGGCTCTACCTCACGCGCGTGGAGCATGACTATGAGGGCGACACGTCGTTCCCCGAGTGGGACCGTTCGCAGTGGCGGCTGGTATCGGGCGAGCGCTTCGAGCGCGGCGAGAAGTATCCGTACCCTTTCGTGATAGAGGTGTACGAGAGGGTGGGATGAGCATCGACAATGTAAAACCAATACCGTAATGATGAAACCTTGTTCTTTGATAATGGCCGTTGCGGCGGTATGTTCGCTGCAGACGGCCCTGTGCGGCGGGACGGAGCGCCCGCAGCCGGTGTTCAACCGCGCGCCGCTTGTGGAGACCCCATATGCGCAGCTCGCCATAGGGGACATACGCCCCGCGGGGTGGCTCCGCACGCAGATGCAGACGATGCTGGACGGCATGACGGGCCACCTCGACGAGATATACGCAAAGGTCGTCGGTGATAACAACGCATGGCTCGGCGGTGAGGGCGACGCATGGGAGCGCGGCCCCTATTGGATCGACGGCGCGCTGCCGATGGCCTATATCATGGGCGACGAGGCGCTCAAGGCCAAGTGCATGAAGTGGGTCGAGGCTATCCTCGCCAGCCAGAAGGAGAACGGTTATTTCGGGCCCGATACCGACCGGCCGTCGATGGACGGCATGCAGCGCGACAACGCCGCCGACTGGTGGCCACGTATGGTTGCGCTCAAGATCCTGCAGCAGTATTACATGGCTACGGGCGACGGCCGCGTCATCGACTTCATGACGCGCTACTTCCGTTATCAGGCCGAGACGCTGCCTTCGAAGCCTCTGGACCATTGGACCTTCTGGGGTGCCGAGCGCGGCGGTGACAACCTGCTGGTAGTCTATTGGCTCTATGATATTACGGGTGACGAGTCCCTGCTCGAGCTGGGCGACCTGATCCACGCGCAGAGCTGCGACTGGACGGGGCGCTTCACCCGGGACAACCACCTCTACCGCCAGAACAGCCTCCACTGCGTCAACCTTGCGCAGGGATTCAAGGAGCCGGTTATATATTACCAGCGCTCGAAGAGCGCCGAGCATCTCGGCGCCCCGCTCGAGGCGCTGCGCCGAATACGGTATACGATAGGCTTTCCCACGGGGCTGTGGGCGGGCGACGAGCTGATACATTTCGGCGACCCGACGCGCGGGTCGGAGCTGTGTACGGCTGTGGAGATGATGTATTCGCTGGAGGAGATGTACCGCATCACGGGCGACAACCGTTACGCCGACCTTCTGGAGCGCGTGGCATATAACGCGCTGCCGACGCAGGTGTCGCCCGAGGGCGATGCGCGCCAGTATTTCCAGCAGGTGAACCAGACGGCCGTGACGCGCGACATGCGCAACTTCTCGACCACGCATGAGGATACCGATCTGGTGTTCGGCACGCTGACGGGCTATCCGTGCTGTACGTGCAACCTGCATCAGGGGTGGCCGAAGCTGACGCAGAACCTGTGGTACGGCAGTGCCGCGGGCGGCCTTGCGGCGATGGTATATGCTCCCTGCACGGTGGAGACGGCGCTGGCGTCGGGCCGCAGGGTGCGCATCGACGAGCAGACCTGTTATCCCTTCGAGGAGACGGTACGGTTGAAGGTGTCGCTGCCAGAAAAACGCCGGCAGGCGGAGACCTTCCCGCTCGATCTGCGCATTCCCGAGTGGAGCGACGGATATACGCTGACGGTAAACGGCGAGCCTGTCGAGGCAGAGACGGTAGGCGACCGCACGATACGCCTTACGCGGGCATGGGCCGACGGCGACGAGGCCGTGATAGAGTTCAATGCGCCGGTGCGCGTGTCGTACTGGTACGACAACGCCGCCGTCATCGAGCGCGGCCCGCTGATCTATTCGCTGCGTATGGAGGAGCAGTGGCACAAGCGCGCATGTGCGGCCGAAGAGGCGGATCGTTATGGCGAATACTATTATGAGGTGACCTCGCCCACGGCATGGAACGTGGCCCTGCGCAACGATGACCTGCTGGGCGGCAACCCCGTGGAGCGCTTCACCGTGGAGCGCCGCGGGTGCGGTGATCGTCTGTGGTCGTCGCAGGCCGCCCCGATCGTTATACGCGGTCGCGGCGTGCGCTTCCCCTCGTGGCAGCAGGTGCACGGCTCGGCCGTCCATGTGAACTATCTGTCGCAGATGTATCCCAAGGGAGAGGTTACGGACGAGGTGGCCATAGAGCTTATCCCTTATGGCTGCACCACGCTGCGCATCACCGAGTTCCCCGTGCGCTGACGGCGCCGGCTCGATTGTACGCGGCCCATTTTGCGGGCGGGAAAATAGGTATTTATACCACCCTGCAGCCCGTATCTTTATAGTAACTTTGCTGGCGCAAGCAAAGTTACTTTTTTTTATGGGGAAATATTTCGATATGCTGCTTGAGGACGTTCGCCTGCGCGAGGGACTCAAGGCGTGCATGAACTGCGGTGTCTGCACGGCGGTATGCCCCGCCGCGGCATTCTACAACTACGACCCGCGGCAGATCGTCAGCATAGTGCAGACGCGCGACGACGATGCCATCGAGGCGTTGCTCAAGAGCGATACGATATGGTATTGCGGCGAGTGCATGTCGTGCCGCCCGCGCTGCCCGCGCAGCAACACGCCCGGGTATGTGATACAGGCGCTGCGTACGCTGTCGCAGAAGCTGGGTTTCTTCGTCGAGAGCGAGAAGGGCCGCCAGCAGCTGGCCCTGAAGCGTACCATCGGCGACAATATCCTGCGCACGGGCTACTGCCTCGTGCCGCGTCTGGTGAAGGCGGAGCTGCATCCCGAGCAGGGTACGGTGTGGAAGTGGGTGCTGGAGCACGACGAGGAGATATACGGTCAGTTTTCGGAGTCGTACAACCGCGAGGGCGCCGGCGCCCTGCGCAAGGTGAGCGACGCGACGCTGGAGGAGCTGCACCGCATATTCGACGTTACGGGCGGTACGGAGATGTTCGATACGATCGAGCGCTGTTCCGACCGCAAGGCGCGCGAGATGGGATACGACGGCGCCGACGAGCAGTATTTTATGGATACCTATACCCAAAATTCCAACGACCACTATTAATATGAAACGATCAAGCTGGACCGAATACCAGAAAGAGATAGCCGACGACCGCTATTACTATGCCCGCAGCTGCATACGCCAGAATTTCTTCCCGGGCAGCGAGAAGGCTTTCCTCAACATCTTGGGCAAGGACCTCGGCCGCGACATCTTCGACGACCCCCTGCATACGTCGTGTACGGGCATCGGGTATCATTCGGACATTGTGCCGCTGGAGACCATCATGACGGTGGTGGCGCGTCAGTTCGCGCTGATGTCGGAGGCGGGGTACGAGAATTTCACCTCGTCGTGCATCACCTCGTTCGGAATATATACCGAGATACTCTCCACGTGGGAGGAGTTCCCCGAAACGGAGGAGCGTACGCGCGAAAACCTCTATAAGGCTACGGGACGCGAGTTCTCGAAGCCGAAGAATCTGGCCCATACGTCGGACGTGATGTTCCACCACCGCGAGCAGATCGCGCGGCAGGCGCGGCGGCGTCTGGTGAACGTATATACGGGCGAACCGCTGCGTGTGGTTGAGCATATCGGGTGCCACTACGCCAAGATATTCCCCAAGTCGGGTATCGGCGGCTCGGAGTTCCCCTACGTTCTGGCCGGCATGGTGGAGTCGTGGGGCGGCGAGATCGTCGACTACCCCGAGCGTCGCCACTGCTGCGGGTTCGGCTTCCGCAACTATCTTGTGCAGGCCAACCGCGGCTACTCGGTGGCCAACTCCCACAAGAAACTCGAGAGCATGGCCCCCTACAAGCCCGATTTCATTGTCTGCAACTGCCCGGGGTGTACCATGTTCCTCGACAAGTGGCAGTATACGATCGCCGAGATGGAGGGTACGACGTACGGTGCCAACGGCGGCGGCATCTTTGTGTTGTTCTATCTGTTGTTCCTTCTAAATAGATTCCACAATTATCTAATGTTACTTGTGTTGCTCTTTGTATTGATACATTTGATTTTATATTATTTGCTGAACCATAATTCTTAACTGTTATATATCCATTTCCTGATATTTTTGCTGCATTTCCTGATGCAAATATACTTTTTCCTATTGTAAATGTATATGTTCCATTATCATATCCTGCTGCATCTATGTCAATATGTACATCTCCTGTAACACTTTCAAATGTAAAGTCATAATCTTCTGAACCTGCTGAGTTTGATTTTCCTCCACCAAATACTGTTCCTGCTATATTTATATTTCCTTGCGCTAATGATGGATCATTAACTGCAGATGTTCCTATTTTTACTTCAGTTTCCCCATTTACAACTGATGTATTTGCTGCTCCATATACATCTTCTCCAATTGTAGCTCCTGTAACATAAACTCTTACAACAGAATTGTCTGTTTCTGTTCCAGTTGCTGCTGCATTTCCTCCACCAAATAAATTTCCTGCTATTGTTGTTGTTCCTTCTACAGTAATTATGCTATCTCCTGTTACTACTGCTGCTGCACCATTTCCTCCTCCATATGCACTTCCTGTAATTGTTGCATTTGTTATT
>CASFQF010000006.1 GCA_949296635.1 uncultured Alistipes sp.
GGGGTTCGTCGTCGAGAGCGACATGTACCGCATGGTGATAGATACGGCGCGCGGCGGCGCCATAGTGAGCCTTGTGGACAAACGGTCGGGTGCGGAGACGGTGGACCGAAGCGGGGAATGGGGCTTCAACACCCTGCGCGGGTACTTTTACGACGAAGGCCGTTTCGCCAGCTCTGCCGACTGCGCCGCGTGTGTCGAGGTTGAGGAGCTGACGCCGTTGACGGTGCGTGTAGCGGTCTGCGGCACCGTAGCCGGGGAACCTTTCCGACAGACAATCTCCCTGCGCCGCGGCGATCCCGTCATCGACTGCTCGCTGCGCATAGCATGGAGCCGCAACCGCGGCATAGGCGAGTATGCCGACAGCGGCGTGGCTGAGGAGAACCGCCGCGCCTTCAAGGACGACCGTTACAAACTGCTGCTCATGTTCCCTGCGGCGGCGGGACGGCAGACGCTCTACAAGAACGCCGCCTTCTCGGTCTGCCGCAGTACGCTCGACGATACCTTTTTCAAGACGTGGGATGCACATAAACATAACGTCGTGGTGGATTGGGTCGATGTGACGGGCGGCGACGGCCGCGGCCTTGCGCTCATGACCGACCATACCACGTCGTATGCCCACGGGGGCGGTGAGCCGCTGTCGCTCACGGTGCAGTATTCGGGCCGCGGCCTCTGGGGGTGCGACTATGCGCTGGACGGCCCGACCGAGATACGGTATGCCCTGCTGCCTCATGCGGGCGATTGGCGGGCGGGGGAGGTGTGGAACGCCTGCTGCGGCTGGAACGAACCTCTTTATGTACGGGCCGCGGAGGGTGAGAGCGATGCAGGCCGCTCGTTCGTCGAGATCGAGGGTGCCGGATACGAACTCTCGTCGGCGCGCCGTCGCGGCGGGGAGGCAGAGATACGTATCTTCAATGCCGGTGCGGGCGGCAGCCCCGTAGGGATAAGTTTCGGCTTCGGGGTCTCGGAGGTGCGCGCGGTGCGTCTCGACGGGACAACGGAGCGGGTTCTTGCGGCGGAACGCCGCGGCGGCCGCACCCGTGTCGAGGTGGCGGTGCCGCCTTCGGGCTTCGAGACGCTGCGTGTCGGGCTTTCGGACAAGAGATATGAATATGGGTTTATTATGGAGGAAATATCGGGCAGTGGAGTTTTGTCCGCGGCCGAGCGCGAGGCGCTGCTGCGGGAGTGGTTCGGCATGTGGCTCGCGGGCGAAGATCGCGGCATAACGCGCATTTTCGCCGCCGACGCGCTCTATGTCGAGAGCTGGGGACCGTATTACAGGGGCGCTTCGGAGATCGCGCATTGGTTCCGCGAGTGGAATACGCGCGGCCGTGTCGTAAGGTGGGATGCGGGGCGGTTCTTCCATAACGGCCGTTGGTCCGTGGTGGAATGGGGTTTCCGCTGCGAGATGCGCGACGGCGCCGTGCAGGAGTTCGACGGCGTGTCGGTCGTCGGGTGGGACGCCGATGGACGCATAGCGTCGCTCAAGGAGTACGGCTGCAACATCCACAACTACGACCCTTATGCGGGCGCCCCGTCGCCGCACTTTAAAAACGAGAGGATATTATGGTTCTGACGGAGTCGTTTGCGGTGGTGTTTCCGGCCGTATTCCTGCTTCACGAGGTGGAGGAGCTCCTTTTCATGAGGCGGTGGATGGGCCGTCATGCGTTGCCTCTCATGCGTCGCTTCCCGCGGATGAAACCTTTATTGGCGGTGCTGGCGCGTGTGCGTACGGGGGCTTTCGCCGCCGCAGCCGCCGAGGAGTGCATCATTGTCGCCGTATGTACGGCCGCGGCCGCGGCAGGTGCGGGGTTCGTTGCGTGGTGGTGCTGTGTGGCGGCATTCGCCCTGCATGCCGCGGTGCACTGCGCGCAGGCTGCGGCTGTTGGGGGATATGTCCCGGGAGTTGCGACATCGCTGCTTTCCCTGCCCTATTGTATCATTGCCGCGGCGGCTGCCGCGAGCCTATTCTCCGTGCGGGAGATGGTGTTGTGGGGCCTTGCGGGTACGGTTTTGGCTGCGGCCAACCTGTGCGCGCTGCACCTTATGATGGCGCGGAGGACGAAGTGAGGAGCCGGGACTGCAATTTTTCGGTTAAAAAACCGTACGGCGCTTTCCGGTTATGCGGAATATCGCTATCTTTGGTAAATTGCAAAGACAAAACCGATGCGAACGATGAAACCCGCCTTTTTCGCGGCCATGCTGTTGTCTCTGGCCGCAGTCTCATGTACCAAGACTTATGACCTTGCCGATTACGGCCTTGTGCCCGACAGCGGGGCGAACGCCTCGCCGCTGGTCTATTCGGCCCTGAAGAAGATAAAGGCCGAGAGCGGCGGCCGCAACGTGCGGATCGTGCTGCCCGCGGGACGTTACGACTTCCATGCCGATGGCGCTGCAAGCCGCGAATACTACGTCTCGAACCACGACCAGCCCAACCCCAAGGCCGTGGGCATCGTGCTGGAGGACATGCGCAACGTCACCTTCGACGGGCAGGGCGCCGAGCTCGTCTTTCACGGCCGGATGCTTCCCGTGGCGATGGTCGACTGCCGCAACTGCACGCTGCGCGACCTGAGCATCGACTTTGCCAATCCGCACATCAGCCAAGTGCGCATCGTGGAGAACGATGCGGCGGCCGGTACGATCACCTATGAGGTTGCGCCGTGGGTCGAGTACGAGATCCGCGACAGCACCTTCGTGGCCAAAGGCAAGGGCTGGGAACACACACCCGTGTGGGGGATAGCCTTCGAGGGGGATACGCGGCGCGTGGTGTATAATACGGGTGACATATCGCTCGGCACGCGCGGCGTCGCGGAGATCGCGCCGCGTACCATACGTGCCCCGTGGCGCAATGCGGCGTTGTCCGCGGGTACCGTGGTGGCGTTCCGCGGTTACGGGCGTCCCGCCCCCGGAATCTTCCTCTACCGTGACACCAACACCGCGGTTGAGAAGGTAACGGTGCACTACGCCGAGGGCATGGGGCTGCTGGCGCAGGTGTGCGACGGCATCACCCTCGACGGCTTCTCGGTGGCACTGCGCGGTGCGGACGACCCGCGCTATTTCACCACGCAGGCCGATGCCACCCACTTCTCGGGATGCAAGGGCCGTATCGTCTCGCGCAACGGTCTCTACGAAAATATGATGGATGATGCGATAAACGTCCACGGCACGTACCTCAAGGTTGTCAGCCGTGAGAACGACCGTACGCTCACTGCCGACTACATGCACGGCCAGAGTTACGGCTTCGTGTGGGGGCATGCCGGCGACGAGGTGCAGTTCATCGCCTCGCGCCGCATGGAGGTGCTGGACGGCACGAACGTCATAGCCGCCATCGAGGCTGTGGACAATCCCGTGGACAAGGGCGTCAAGCGGTTCCGCATAACGTTCGAGCAGCCGCTCGACGAGGCTGTCGGCCGCGGCGAGGATTTCGGTATCGAGAATCTCGAGTGGACGCCCGAGGTGCTGTTTGCCGACAACGTTATACGCAACAACCGCGCGCGCGGAGCCCTGTTCAGCACGCCGCGCCGCACCGTCGTCGAGGACAATCTCTTCGACCACACGTCGGGTACGGCCATACTGTTGTGCGGCGACTGCAACGGCTGGTTCGAGACGGGGGCGTGCCGCGACGTGACGATACGCCGCAACCGTTTCGTGAATGCCCTGACGAGCATGTACCAGTTTACCAATGCCGTCATCTCGATCTATCCGGAGGTGCCGGATCTGCCCCTGCAGGAAAAATATTTCCACAGCGGCATCGTGATCGAGGATAACGAGTTCGACACGTTCGACGCGCCGATCCTCTATGCCCGTTCGGTCGACGGCCTTGTTTTCCGCCGCAATGTGGTGCGGCAGAATGACGAGTACGGGCAGATGCACTGGAACACCCACCGTTTCCTCTTCGAGCGCGTCACGAACGATGTGATTGAGGGCAATGAATTCGCCGGCGGCGCGGGCGAGTACGACGTGGCGCGAGAGTAACCGTTAAGGCTCGTTCATGCAGCAAAAACAGCGGCGTACCTGTACGGTACGCCGCTGTTTCGTTATGGAGCCGTATTGTTCGCGATCTTACTCGAGGTTGGGGTTGATCTTGCTCCACTCGGCAATGGGGGGAAGCACTCCCAGCGTGATGACCTCGTCGCGCAGGGCGCAGAGGTGCTCGTAGCTCTTCTTGAGCGCCGCATGCTCCTCGGGCAGGCCCTCCACGACCTTGTAGCTTACGCCGTCGCGGGTGATCGAGGTCTCCATGGCCATCATGATGTGGTTGAACTCGGGTGTCGAGACGTATACGCCTGCGGGCCAGCGGAAGGCGGGGCCGCCCATGGCTGCGGCGATCATCTCGATCGAGACGTATGCGGGGCTCTGGAACGACGAGCGGCCGCGCAGGTCGATGATGTTCTTGCCGCCCTGAATCACGCGCTGGCGCAGTGCCTCCCAGTCGGCCTGCGGGATGGCCGTGCCGATGAGTTCGGTGAGGGGCTTGCCCTGTACCGTCGTGGTCGAGGCGAATACGGCCATCTGCTCGCCGTGGCCGCCGTAGGTGCGGCTGTTGCACACCTCGTCGGGCGAGATGTGGAGATACTTGGCCAGCTCGCTGCGCAGACGGGTGCTGTCCAGAGCGGCGAGGGTTGTCACCTGCGAGGGCTTGAGGCCCGAGTATATGAGGGTGATGAGGCCCGTGATGTCGGCGGGGTTGAATATGACGACCACATGCTTGACGTCGGGACAGTAGGTGCGGATATTCTTGCCGAGCTCCTCGGCGATGGCTGCGTTGCCCTTGAGCAGGTCCTCGCGGGTCATGCCGGCCTTACGTGCCGCGCCGCCCGACGATACGATATACTTGGCGCCGGTGAGGGCCTCCTTGACATCGGAGGTGAAGGTTATGGCGGCTCCTTCGAAGCCGCAGTGGAAGAGCTCCTCGGCTACGCCCTCGAGGGCGGGAGCGAAGGGATCGTAGAGACAGATGTTGGGCGTCAGCTTCATCATGAGAGCCGTCTGCGCCATATTCGAACCGATCATGCCGGCAGCGCCGACGATGGTCAGTTTCTCGGTTGTTAAGTAAGCCATAACAGTATATTTTTATACGTTCTTGTTTCGAGTGCAAATATAATACTTTTTTCGTATTGTTATTCAAATAACAGCAGGTTGTCACTCTTCCCAGCCGAACAGCAGCATGTCGCCCGCCTCGACGGCCAGCGTGGGGGCATAGCGCGAGGCGTCGACGCTGCGTCCGTCGGGCATTATGCGCATCACACCGTCGGAGGTCTCGACGGTGATGCGCTGCGTGTGGTTAAGGTCGCGGTTGACGACCATGAGGTAGCGCATGCGGCCGTTTTGCAGCAGCGAGACGACGACACCCTCGCCGTCGGCCTCCACGCAGCGGATCTGCGGCGGCAGTTCGCCCAGCGGGCTGGTGCCTTCGGGTATCGAGCCGCCCGTATGGCGCACCCACAGGGTGCGGGCGCCGAGGAAGACGCCGCCGAGGGCATGGACCTCGCGGTTGAGTTCACGCACCAGATCGTATACCTCGGTCCGGCGGTCCGAATGGTCGATGGGGGCGTTGTGGAAGTTCCATGTCTCGGTGCCGGGCGAGGTGTAGGTGAAGTATTGTATGCCCTGAGCCCCGTATGCCAGATTGCTGAATATCTGCAGCCGCAGTGCGGCGCGCGTGGCCGCGGGATAGGGGTCGTGCGCCGTGGCGAGGGCGAATGCCCAGAAGGGCACGCCGGCGCGACGCGATTCCGAGGCCACATCCTCGAGGTTGGCGTAGAACTGCGGCCTGAGGCCGTCGAAGGTTACGGGATAGTGGTCGAACGACACCAGCCCGAGCCCCACCTCCTCGATGAAGCGTCGCACATAGTCGGCGTAGCTCTCGGCATGCAGGTCGCGCGGGTGTACGTAGTTGGGCAGCAGGTTGAGGTAGAGCATGCGGCTGTCGTCGGCCGAACGTATGCGGCGGGCCCACGCGGCGAGTTCGGGGAAGGCGTCGCATATGGGTTCGTCGCGCAGGAAGTAGCCGGCGTTGTCGCGTTCGCGGCGGAAGCGGCGGACGGTCCCCTCGGGGTCGGAGGCCATTTCGGCGCAGGTGATGAGTATCTTCACCCCCGTGCCGCGGCAGGCGTCGAGGGCCTCGGCCACCTGTTCCGCAGATGAGAAGTGCGAGAACGACAGGTTGAATCCCGCCTCGGCCATTTCGCGGTAACGGTCGGGTGCTACCTGCTCCCCCAGAAGCGAGAACCACGCCATGATGGGGAAGTCGTCTCCCGTCGGGTTTGTGTAGCGGTGCTGTTGCGGCAGGCCGGACGTGTGTTTTGCCGGTCTCTCCTTTTCGGGGTTTTGGGCTGAAGCGGCGGGCGCGGCCGCGACAAGGAGTGCGGCGGCCAGCGGCAGGATGATGGCGCAAGGTTTCATTGTTCGGGGTTTTTAATGTTGGTGCAAGATCTGTATTTACGGCCTGTAAAGTCTGTCGGGCAGTTTTGCAGGCGGGGCGGCGCGCCCATGTGCAAAGTTACGTTTTTCGGCCGCACGGTGCAATCCTTCGTGCGTGAAATCGTTTGCCTGTACCGTGAAAAACGGAAGAGGAGGCCTTCATGCGGGTCTCCTCCTCGGTGTATGGTCTGTTGCGGCTTGTTATCGGCTCTCGGGAGCGATGCGCCCGAGCCAGTCGAGCGTCAGCGTCTGCCACAGGTCGCGGTAGCGGAACGTCTCGTTGATACCCCATCCGTGGCCCCCTTCGGGAAGTATATGGAGTGAGGCGGGATGCCCCGCATCCTTCAGTGCGTTGTACATGAGCGTAGAGTTTACCGGCGGGACACCGTCGTCATCGTCCGAAAGTATGATCAGCGCCGGCGGCGTCGCGTCGTCTACCAACAGGTCGGGCGACCAGCGGCGGCTCTCTCCCGCCGTGCGCTCCTTGCCGAGCAGGTTGTCGTACGACCCGCCGTGGCTGCCCACCGAGGAGCTTATGACGGGGTAGAAGAGCAGCATGAAGTCGGGGCGCGGGTCGTCCTGCGTGCGGAGGTTCTTTGCCAGAGCGCCGACACCCGTGGCGGCGGCGAGGTGGCCGCCTGCCGAGAATCCCATGATCCCGACCTGCCGTGCCTCATTCTTGTGCGCATACTCCTCGCGCATGTAGCGCAGGGCCTCGGCGGCATCCTCCATAGGCACTTCGGGGTGCCCGTTGGGCATGCGGTACTTGAGTACGGCAGCCGTAATGCCGTGCTCGGCGAACCAGCGGCCCACGTCGTCGCCCTCGTGGCTCATGGCTACGATCCAGTACCCGCCGCCCGGGCATACCACCACGGCCTGCCCCGTGGCCTTGCCCGCAGCCGGACGGTAGATGTAGAGCACCGCCTCCGTGGTGTGCGATATGCGTTTGCCCTCGCCGACCTGCTCGGCTTGGGTGATGCCGTTGGAGTGGGGCGCCGTGGCGTTGTCCCACAACTTCACTTCGAGGGGCTGCTGCGCCGAGGCGCCGAGTGCGGCTGCGGCCGCGGCAATCGTGAGCATGGCTGCGAGTTTCATGGTCCGTAAAAATTATATGACTATGTTTATGATCTTTCCGGGCACGACGATCACCTTCTTGGGGGCCTTGCCCGCGAGCCACTTCTGCGCCCCTTCGGCCTCGACGATCGAGGCCTGTATGTCGGCGGCCGTGGCCGAGAGCGGGTACTCCTGCTTGAAGCGCAGCTTGCCGTTCACCATGACCGGATATTCGAATGCGCTCTCCTCGAGGTGCGCCTCGTCGTAGTCGGGGTATGCGGCGTCGAAGACCGACGTGTCGTGCCCCATCGTCTCCCACAGCTCCTCGGCTATGTGCGGCGCGAAGGGGGCTATCAGTATGGCGAGGGGTTCGAGCACGGCGCGCTTGCGGCACTGTCCAAGTTCGTTGAGGCATATCATGAAGGCTGAAACCGAAGTGTTGAACGAGAAGTTCTCGATGTCCTCGCGCACCTTCTTTATCGTCTTGTGCAGACTCTTTAGCTCGGCCGCCGTGGGTGCCTCGTCCGTCAGGGCGAGCTGTCCGTCGCGGTCGAAGTAGAGGCGCCAGAACTTGCGCAGGAACTTGTGCACGCCGTCGATGCCGTTCGTGTCCCACGGCTTCGACTGCTCGATGGGCCCGAGGAACATCTCGTACATGCGCAGCGTGTCGGCGCCGTAGTTCTCGACGATGTTGTCGGGGTTGACGACGTTGTACATCGACTTCGACATCTTCTCGATGGCCCAGCCGCAGATGTATTTGCCGTCCTCGAGGATGAACTCCGCGTCGGCGAATTCGGGGCGCCAGCGCCGGAAGGCCTCTATGTCGAGCTGGTCGTTGCGCACGATGTTGACGTCGACGTGTATCTCCTGCGTCTCGTACTGCTGCCGCAGCCCCAGCGAGACGAACTTGTTGGTGCCCACGACGCGGTATACGAAGTTCGAGCGGCCTTGTATCATGCCTTGGTTGACGAGCTTCTTGAAGGGCTCCTGCTCGCAGACATACCCCAGATCATAGAGGAACATGTTCCAGAAACGCGAGTACATCAGGTGGCCTGTGGCGTGCTCGATGCCTCCGACGTAGAGGTCGACGCTGCGCCAGTACTCGTCTGCCTCCTTCGAGACGAGCGCCTTGTCGTTGTGCGGGTCCATGTAGCGCAGGTAGTATGCCGACGATCCGGCGAAACCCGGCATGGTCGAGAGTTCGAGCGGATAGCCCTCTTCGGTCGTCCACCCCTTGACGCGGGCCAATGGGGGCTCGCCCTGCTCCGTGGGGCCGAAGTTCTCGATGGGGGGCAGTTCGAGCGGCAGTTTGTCCTCGGACAGGGGGTATGCCGTGTCGCCCTTGTAGTATATGGGGAAAGGCTCGCCCCAGTAACGCTGGCGCGAGAAGATGGCGTCGCGCAGGCGGTAGTTAACGAGGCGTTTGCCCAGACCGCGGCGCTCCACCTCGTCGAACATGGCGGGGATGGCCTCCTTGACATCCATGCCGGTGAGGAATCCCGAGTTTATCATGCGGCCGCTCTTGGCGTCGTACGACTCCTTCTCTATGTCGCCGCCCTCGACAACGGGTACGATCTCCAGCCCGAAGTGGCGGGCGAAGGCGTAGTCGCGCGAGTCATGCGCCGGCACGGCCATGATGGCGCCCGTACCGTAACCCGCCAATACGTAGTCCGATATGTAGATGGGAATGGCCTTGCCCGTGAAGGGGTTGACGGCGTACGAACCCGTCGCCACACCGCTCACGCGGCGCGTCTCGGCGATGCGCTCGCGCTCCGAACGCTTCTTCGTCTGCTCGATGTACTCCTCCACGGCGGCGCGGTTCTCGGGCGCGGTCAGCTCCGAAACCCACTCGTGCTCGGGCGCGATGACCATGAACGTGACGCCGAAGATGGTGTCGGGGCGTGTGGTGAAGATCTCGAGTTTGCGCTCCGACCCTTCGATGTCGAAGAATACCTGCGCTCCGACCGAGCGGCCTATCCAGTTGCGCTGTATCTCCTTGAGCGACTCGCTCCATTCGAGCGTGTCAAGCCCGTCGAGGAGCCTCTGGGCGTATGCCGTCACGCGCAGCGACCACTGCTTCATGCGCTTCTGCTCGACGGGGTATCCGCCGCGTACCGACAGCCCGTCCTTGACCTCGTCGTTCGCCAGCACGGTGCCCAGCTTCGGGCACCAGTTCACCATCGTGTCGGCACGGTAGGCCAGCCGGTAGTTCTGCAGCACCTGCTCGCGCCGCGCCTCGTCCCACGAGGCCCATTCCGCGGCCGTGAAACTCATTTCGGCGGTGCAGGCGGCGTCGAGGCCCTCGGTGCCGCGCTCGGCGAAACGCTCCTCGAGCGAGCTTATGGGCAGCGCCTTGCATGCGGTGCGGTCATAGTAGTGGGCGTACATCTTCAGGAAGGCCCACTGCGTCCATTTGTAGTATGCAGGGTCGCACGTGCGCACCTCGCGGTTCCAGTCGAACGAGAAACCTATCTTGTCGAGCTGCTCGCGGTAGCGGTTGATGTTTTGCTCGGTAGTGACGGCGGGGTGCTGCCCCGTCTGTATGGCGTACTGCTCGGCCGGCAGACCGAAGGCGTCGTACCCCATGGGGTGCAGGACGTTGTATCCGCACAGGCGCTTGTAGCGCGAATATATGTCGGATGCAATGTACCCCAGCGGGTGCCCTACGTGCAGTCCCGCACCCGACGGGTAGGGGAACATGTCGAGGACGTAATATTTGGGACGGCTGTTGTCGATCTCGACCCGATAGGTCTGTCGGTCGTTCCAACGCTGCCGCCACTTGGATTCGATCTGCTTGAAATTGTAGTCCATTGTGTTATGTCGATTTTTTGATATATATTCAACCGGAAGGCAAAGATATGCAAAAAACCACTTTTTTGCACGCAAAAGCCGAAAAATAGCCCTCCCGCGGAGCCTTACCCGCGGTATTGCGGCATGATGGACGGATATGTGGGGGCGGTAGCGGGACCCGTGCGGGTGTGAGTTCGGGTTCGGGCGCGGGTTCGGGCGCGGGTGTGAGTTCGGGTGTGAGTTCGGGTTCGGGCGCGGGTGTGAGTTCGGGTGTGAGTTCGGGTTCGGGCGTGGGTGTGGGTGCGGGCGTGAGTTCGGGTTCGGGTTCGGGTTCGGGTTCGGGTTCGGGTTCGGGTTCGGGTTCGGGTTCGGGTTCGGGTAAGCCGGTTAGCGGACCCCTGAAGCGGCGGAACGGTACTTCCGGCGTTTTTTCGGCTCGACGGCCGATTGTTCGAGGGCATCCGTATGCCCGCAGTATTTGCAGACGCGCGTTATGCTGCTCTTGTATATCGGGTGCCGGCCCCGACCGAGGCTTTCGTCGTATCCCATTTTTTCGCGGTCGGTGATGCGCATGGCACGGTAGCGGCCGCAGTTTTCGCAGCGGCCTCCGAGGAATACTATCGCCAGCAGCGGCGTGAGTATCGAGACGGGGATGATTATGAGCAATACGAGAAGCACGAGCTGCAGCCCGCTGAGCTTGCCGACGAACTCCTCCAGTTCGCGGGCCGTCGAGCGGTCTGTCCGCAGCTGCGTACCTCCGCCCGACATGCGTATGTCGGTGCGCAGCGGTAATATTGCGGCGTGGAGTGCCGGCGCCGACATGCCGAAGCCTGTGCCGTGATGTCCGCAGTTCGGAGACAGGAGCAGGCCTGCGGGGGCCGTAATGCCGTATATGTTCGATATTGCCGCCGCCGTGGTGCCGGCGCGGAGCGTTGATGTTTCGATGATCGGTCCGAGCAGTATGAGGACCATAGGTGCGATCGTACGAAGGAGCCTGCTTTTCATAGGTGTCGTTTTTCGTGAGGTGAGTTCGGGCAGCCTTCCCCTCCTTTCCTTTCAGTGCCGTTGCCGTTCGTTACGTATGTAACCCCATGGTGCGGCGGCATGCCGCTCGCGGAGGCCTCGGCGCCGCTCTTACCTTTCGTGGAGCCGGCCCGGCACCGTATCGGCGGAACGCCGGCGCCCGAACCGGCGCATGTCCCCATGCGGGACACGCATCAAACGCAAAGGTAATAAAATGTAAGTGCCGGTGCAACAGTTGGGTGAAAAAAGTGTCCCGATCGGGAATGTTTATGCCTGAATGGCGGAATTTGCGTGCCGCCCCCTGTCTCAAGGGCTTTGCGGGCGGTGGAAGCGGGGTTTTCCCCTGCGTATGGGGCCGCTGCCGCGGGAAAGTCATTACATTCCGTAATGTGCTGAACGGGACCCGTTTCGGCGAAATGTATAAA
The DNA here is from genome assembly GCA_949296635.1 of uncultured Alistipes sp. GTDB lineage: Bacteria > Bacteroidota > Bacteroidia > Bacteroidales > Rikenellaceae > Alistipes. The sequence continues at coordinate 11,712 of CASFQF010000006.1, forward strand.
TAAAACATTATAGTTTCTCCAAAAATATAAATAAAAAAGATAGCTTTCGGCGTAAAATGCTGGAAAAAGCCGAAAAAAGAGTGCGGCGGATAGTGTTATTAAAAAAAATTGCTTACCTTTGCAATCCGTTTTGGACGTTTTTGGAAACGGAATTTGATTAATTAACATTAAAGGACAAAAAGTTTTACAATGCCAACTATTCAACAGTTAGTAAGAAACGGTCGAGTAAGCATGGAGGACAAGAGTAAGTCTCCGGCACTCGCAGCGTGTCCCCAGCGCCGAGGCGTATGTACCCGTGTGTACACTACGACCCCGAAGAAGCCCAACTCGGCTATGCGTAAGGTGGCGCGTGTAAGATTGACCAACGGCAAGGAGGTTAACGCCTACATTCCGGGCGAGGGCCACAACCTGCAGGAGCACTCAATCGTATTGGTACGCGGCGGTCGTGTGAAGGACCTGCCGGGTGTACGTTATCACTTGGTTCGCGGCGCGCTCGACTCGGCCGGAGTGGACGGTCGTCGCCAGCGTCGTTCGAAGTACGGTGCAAAGCGCCCCAAGGCCGGAAAGAAATAAACCCCATAGTCAATCGCATTAACTACAAGATAAAAAATGAGAAAAGCTAAGCCAAGAAAGCGAATTCTACTTCCAGATCCCAAGTTCAACGATGTCGAGGTTACTCGTTTCGTGAACAACCTTATGCTGGATGGAAAGAAGAGTATTGCTTACACCATCTTCTACGACAGTCTGGAGCTGGTGAGCAAGAAGATGAAGGATGCTGATAAATCTCCGTTGGAAATCTGGAAACAGGCTCTTGAGAATATCACACCCCAAGTCGAGGTAAAATCGAAGCGTATCGGCGGTGCGACCTTCCAAGTCCCGATGGAGGTTAGACCGGAGCGCAAGATTTCGATTTCCATGAAAAACCTTGTCCTTTACTCACGCAAGCGCGCCGGTAAGTCTATGGCCGAAAAGCTCGCATCGGAGATTGTCGATGCCTACAACCAGCAGGGTGCCGCCTTCAAGCGCAAGGAGGAGATGCACCGCATGGCGGAGGCGAACAAGGCATTCGCGCATTTCAGATTCTAATAAAGGTAACGTTAAATGGCAAGAGATCTTAAATACACTCGTAACATCGGTATCATGGCGCACATCGATGCCGGTAAGACGACCACCTCGGAGCGTATCCTTTTCTACACGGGTAAGACTCACAAGATCGGCGAGGTTCACGAGGGCGGCGCCACCATGGACTGGATGGTTCAGGAGCAGGAGCGCGGTATCACCATCACTTCTGCTGCCACCACCGCATTCTGGCACTACAAGGACAACCAGTATCAGATCAACCTGATCGATACCCCGGGACACGTCGATTTCACCGTTGAGGTGGAGCGTTCGTTGCGTGTACTCGACGGCGCCGTGGCAACGTTCTGCGCCGTGGGCGGTGTCGAGCCCCAGTCGGAGACGGTGTGGCGTCAGGCCGACAAATACAATGTCCCCCGTATCGGTTACGTCAACAAGATGGACCGCACGGGAGCCGACTTCCTGTCGGTATGCGCGCAGATCAAGGAGCACTTCGGCGCTACGGCGCTGCCCGTGGTCCTTCCCATCGGCGCTGAGGACAAGTTCGAGGGACTCATAGACCTTATATATAATAACGCTATCTACTACTACGACGACAAGACCGTGCGCGACAACTTCGTGCTCAAGGAGATCCCCGAGAACATGAAGGCCGAGGCCGCCGAGTGGCGTGCCAAGCTCATCGAGGAGGTTGCCGCTACGGACGAGGCCCTGATGGAGAAGTTCTTTGAGGACCCCGATTCGATCACTTCCGACGAGTTGATCGCCGCTATCCGCACCGCCACGATCAACATGTCGCTGGTGCCGATGCTCTGCGGTTCGTCGTTCCACAACAAGGGTGTGCAGAAGCTGCTCGATTCGATCATCGCTTTCCTGCCTTCGCCGCTGGATGTTCCCCCCGTTGAGGGTATCAACCCCAAGACGGAGCAGCCTGAAGTTCGCCATGCTACGGTCAACGATCCTTTCTGCGGTCTGGCATTCAAGATCGCTACCGACCCCTTCGTAGGCCGTTTGGCATTCGTGCGCGTATATTCGGGTGCGCTCGACGCCGGTTCGTATGTGCTCAACGCACGCAGCGGCAAGCGCGAGCGTATCAGCCGTATCTATCAGATGCACGCCAACAAGCAGAACCCGCTGGAGCGTGTCGAGGCTGGCGACATATGCGCCGCCGTCGGTTTCAAGGAGATCCGCACGGGCGATACGCTGACCGCCGAGAACGCACCTCTGGTACTCGAGCAGATGACCTTCCCCGAGCCCGTGATCGGTCTGGCCGTTGAGCCCAAGACCCAGAAGGACCTTGACAAACTGGGCATCGCTCTGGCGAAGCTGGCCGAGGAGGATCCCACCTTTACGGTACGTACCGACGAGGAGACGGGTCAGACGATCATCAGCGGTATGGGTGAGTTGCACCTCGACATCATTGTCGACCGTCTGCGCCGCGAGTTCGGTGTGGAGATCAATCAGGGTGCCCCGCAGGTCAACTACAAGGAGGCCCTTACCAAGACGGTCCAGCACCGCGAGGTGTTCAAGAAGCAGACCGGCGGCCGCGGAAAGTTCGCCGACATCATCTTCGAGATCGGTCCCGCGGAGGAGGGCAAGACGGGCCTTACGTTCGTCGACGAGGTCAAGGGAGGAAATATCCCCAAGGAGTTCATCCCCGCAGTGCAGAAGGGCTTCGAGTCGGCTATGGCCAACGGCGCCCTTGCAGGCTACTCTATCGACTCGATGAAGGTTACGCTCAAGGACGGTTCGTTCCACCCCGTGGACTCGGACCAGCTCTCGTTCGAGATATGCGCCCGCAACGGCTTCCGTCAGGCAGCTCCCAAGGCCGGATCGGTTATCATGGAGCCCATCATGTCGGTTGAGGTTGTCACCCCCGAGGAGAACATGGGCGACATCATCGGCGACCTGAACAAGCGCCGCGGCCAGATCCAAGGCATGGAGTCGAAGGGTACGGCGCGCGTCGTGAAGGCGAAGGTGCCCCTGTCGGAGATGTTCGGCTATGTGACCGTACTGCGTACGATCTCGTCGGGCCGCGCAACGTCGTCGATGGAGTTCTCGCACTTCGAGGAGGTTCCCGCAAACCTCGCCAAGGAGATCATCGAGAAGAGCGGAAAGCGTAAGGATTTAGAATAATAACGAGTTTAAAATATGAACCAGAAAATTAGAATCAAACTCAAGTCTTTCGACCACAACTTGGTGGACAAGTCGGCCGAGAAGATCGTGAAGACGGTGAAGGCTACCGACGCCATGGTCAGCGGTCCGGTGCCCCTGCCCACGAAGAAGCAGATTTTTACGGTCAACCGCTCGACGTTCGTCAACAAGAAGGCGCGCGAGCAGTTCCAGTTCTGCACCTTCAAGCGTATTATCGACATCTACTCGTCGACGCCGAAGACGATCGACGCGCTGATGAAGCTGGAGCTTCCCTCGGGCGTAGAGGTCGAGATCAAGGTCTGATGACGGCAGGCACGTGCGGGGCGCATTGATTTGTTGCGCCCCGACGGCGTGCGTATATGCGGAGGAGATATTTACAAACGAAAATACAGACTCGAGAAGAAGACAAATCACTTTATTCAACAAACGTAATTCGACAGAAAAATGTCAGGACTAATTGGAAAGAAGATCGGAATGACTTCCGTTTACAGTGCCGAGGGTAAGAACATACCATGCACTGTCATTGAGGCTGGTCCGTGTGTAGTTACGCAAATTAAGACGGTCGAGAAGGACTCATACGAGGCCGTTCAGGTTGCCTATGACGACAAAAGTGAAAAACACACCAGCAACAGTTTGTTAGGTCACTTCAAGAAGGCCGGCACCACCCCCAAGCGCAAGATGGCTGAATTCAAGGGTATGCCCGAAGTGAACCTCGGAGACACGCTCACCGTCGATATGTTCTCGGAGGAGGACTGGGTCGACGTGACGGGGATCTCGAAGGGTAAAGGCTTTCAGGGCGTAGTGAAGCGCCACGGCTTCGGCGGTGTCGGCGGCCAGACCCACGGCCAGCACAACCGTCAGCGCAAGCCGGGTTCGCTGGGCGCCTCGTCTTATCCGTCGCGCGTGTTCAAGGGCAAGCGTTTGGCCGGACGCATGGGCGGCGATCAGGTTAAGGTAGTTAACCTGAAGGTATTGAAGGTTATTCCCGAGAACAACCTCATTCTGGTGAAGGGTTCGATTCCCGGGGCAAAGGGTGCTTATTTAACAATTGAGAAGTAGTATGGAATTAGCTGTTTATAACACACAAGGACAAGAGACCGGACGCAAGGTAGTCCTTTCGGATGCGGTCTTCGGCGTGGAGGCTAATGACCACGCTATCTATCTCGACGTGAAGCAGTATCTGGCGGATCAGCGTCAGGGTACTCACAAGTCGAAGCAGCGTAACGAGGTTGCCGGTTCGACGCGCAAGCTCAAGCGCCAGAAGGGTACCGGCGGCGCACGCTGCGGCAGTATCAAGTCGCCTCTGTTCCCGGGCGGCGGCCGCGTATTCGGTCCCGTGCCCCGCGACTACAGCTTCAAGCTCAACAAGAAGCTCAAGCGTCTGGCCCGCCGCAGCGCTCTGACCTACAAGGCACAGGCCGGCGCCATCACGGTAGTCGAGCCGATGACGCTGGAGGCCCCGAAGACCAAGCAGGTTGAGGCTATGACCAAGGCTCTGAAGGTATCGGACAAGAAGGTGCTGCTCGTGCTGCCCGAAGGCAATGCCAACCTTCAGCTGTCATGCCGCAACATCCCCTCGGTAAAGCCCATTCTGGCCGCCAACATCAACACCTACGAGGTTATGAATGCCAACGTGCTGGTTATGGTCGAGGGTGCAGAGAATGTATTGAATGTAATGTTAGCTTAAAAACGCAAGAAAGATGGAAGTAATAATTAAGCCTATACTGACCGAGAAAATGACGATTCAGGGCGAAAAACTGAACCGCTACGGTTTTATCGTCGACGTTAGAGCTAACAAGCTGCAGATCCGCAACGCGGTGGAGCAGATGTACAACGTCGTGGTGACGGATGTCAACACCGCCAACTACATGGGCAAGCTCAAGAGCCGCTACACGAAGGCGGGCCTTCTGGAGGGCCGCGCCAACAACTTCAAGAAGGCCGTGGTCACCTTGAAGGATGGAGACAAGATAGATTTTTACAGTAATATCTAACAGACATGGCAGTAAGAAAGTTTAAGCCGGTAACAGCCGGTACGAGACATAAGATCATTGGCGCCTTCGACGAGATCACATGCACGACGCCTGAAAAGTCGCTGCTCAGCGCCAAGAAGAGCACGGGAGGACGTAACAATACGGGTAAGATGACCATGCGCTATATCGGCGGCGGTCACAAGCAGATGTATCGTAACGTCGACTTCAAGCGCTCGAAGGACGGTATTGCCGCTACTGTAAAGACTATCGAGTACGACCCGAACCGTACGGCCCGCATCGCTCTGGTGGTGTACGCCGACGGCGAGAAGAGCTATATCCTCGCACCCAACGGCCTGAAGGTGGGCCAGACGGTCATGAGCGGTGCGGGTGTTGCTCCCGAGGTTGGAAACACGCTGTTCCTGAGCGAGATACCTCTGGGAACGGTAGTACACAATATTGAACTCTACCCCGGTCAGGGTGCTGCGATGGCACGTTCGGCCGGTTCGTATGCTCAGCTTCTGGCACGCGAAGGGAAATTCGCTATCATCAAGTTGCCTTCAGGCGAGACTCGTATGGTACTCGTAACTTGCCGCGCCACCATCGGCGTGGTATCGAACGTCGATCACAACCTCGAGAGCTCGGGCAAGGCCGGCCGCAACCGCTGGCTGGGCCGTCGTCCGCGCAACCGCGGCGTCGTGATGAACCCTGTTGATCACCCGATGGGTGGCGGTGAAGGCCGTGCTTCGGGAGGTCACCCGCGTTCGCGCAAGGGATTGTTGGCTAAGGGTTATAAGACTCGTAACCCGAAGAAGACGACCTCGAAGTTCATTATTTCAAGAAAGAAAAAATAATTAAATAGAGTATCATAATGAGCCGTTCATTAAAAAAAGGACCATTCATCGACCCCAAGCTGGAGGCTAAAGTCATAGCGCAGGCCGAGGGGAACAAGAAGACTGTCATCAAGACATGGTCGCGCGCAAGTATGATTTCGCCTGACTTCGTCGGTCAGACGATAGCTGTCCACAACGGAAACAAGTTCATTCCCGTTTACGTAACCGAGAACATGGTGGGACACAAGCTGGGCGAGTTCGCCCCCACCCGCAATTTCCGTGGTCACGCAGGTAACAAGAAAAAATAGTAGACAATGGGTTCAAGAAAAGCAATAAGAGCCGAGAAATTAAAGGCTGAAAAGAAGCAGAAGGCCATCGCCGTTATGCGCGATTGCCCGACCTCTCCGCGCAAGATGCGTTTGGTTGCCGACATCATCCGCGGCGTGGAGATAAACAAGGCGCTGGGCATTCTTCGCTATTCGAAGAAGGAGGCGTCTGTAAGAATGGAGAAGCTCCTCAAGTCGGCTATCGCCAACTGGGAGGCCAAGAACGAGGGCGAGCGTCTGGAGGACGTGACGCTGTGCGTCAAGGAGATCATGGTCGACGGCGGCCGCATGCTCAAGCGCATACAGGCAGCGCCTCAGGGCCGCGCCCACCGTATCCGCAAGCGTTCGAACCACGTGACCATCGTAGTAGACAAAATGGTAACCGCAGAAAACAAGTAAGCAAATGGGACAGAAAGTAAATCCAATAGCAAACCGTCTTGGTATCATCAAGGGTTGGGATTCCAACTGGTATGGTGGTAAGGATTTCTCAGAGAAATTGGTAGAAGACGCTAAGATCCGCAAGTACTTGAATGTCCGTTTGGCCAAGGCAAGCATCTCGCGCATCATCATCGAGCGCACGCTCAAGCTGGTTACCGTGACCATCTCTACGGCCCGTCCGGGTATCATCATCGGCAAGGGCGGTCAGGAGGTCGACAAGCTGAAGGAGGAGTTGAAGAAGCTCACGGGCAAGGAGATCCAGATCAATATCTTCGAAGTAAAGCGTCCCGAGGTGGATGCCATGATCGTCGCGAACAACATCGCGCGCCAGCTGGAGGGCCGCGTGTCGTACCGCCGCGCCATCAAGACCACCATCGCCTCTACGATGCGTATGGGCGCCGAGGGTATCAAGGTTCAGGTATCGGGCCGTGTAGGCGGCGCCGAGATGGCCCGCAGCGAGATGGTGAAGGAGGGACGTATTCCCCTTCACACGTTCCGCGCCGATGTAGACTACTGTCTGGCCGAGGCGCTGACGAAGGTCGGTATCCTCGGAATCAAGGTATGGATCTGCCACGGCACGGTATACGGCAAGCGCGACCTGTTCGAGATTCAGGGCGCAGCGTCGCAGCAGGGCGGTAGCGCACCGCAGCACCGCGGCGGCAAGGGAGCTCCGAGAAAGAGACGCAACAACAATAGTAAGTAGGACCTTTTAAAGCGAAAAAACAGTTATGTTACAGCCAAAAAAGACCAAGTTTAGAAGGATGCAGAAGGGTCGTATGAAGGGTTTCGCTCAGAGAGGAAACCAGCTTGCATACGGTTCGTTCGGAATCAAGGCACTTGAATCGACATGGATCACCGGCCGCCAGATCGAGGCGGCGCGACAGGCGATCACCCGATACATGAAGCGTGAGGGTCAGATCTGGATCCGCATCTTCCCCGACAAACCCATCACGAAGAAGCCCGCCGAGGTGCGTATGGGTAAGGGAAAGGGTAATCCGGAAGGATTCGTAGCTCCCGTAACGCCGGGACGCATACTCTTCGAAGCCGAGGGCGTGCCCTTGGAGGTAGCGCAGGAGGCACTTCGTCTGGGAGCGCAGAAGCTGCCTATTACGACCAAGTTTATCGTGCGACGCGATTATGTAGAATAATCACAAAACAGAGAAAGAGATGAAAAGTGCTGAAATAAAGGATATGTCGGTACAGGACCTGCAGGAGCGCATCGAGGCCGAGAAGGCAAAGCTCGCGTCGTTGAAGGTGCAGCATGCGGTTTCACCGGTCGAGAATCCTTCGATCATAAAGAAATCCCGCAGAGATATAGCTCGTATGCTGACGATTCTGCGTCAAAAGAACCCTAAATGTTAATTACCACTATGGAAAGAAATCTTAGAAAAGAGCGCATCGGGTTGGTTGTCAGCAACAAAATGGATAAGACCATTGTGGTTGCGGTAGCGCGTAAGGTTAAGCATCCCATCTATGGCAAGTTCGTGAACAAAACTACGAAGTTCGTAGCCGAGTGCACCGACGAGAGCGTGAAGGAGGGCGATACCGTCCGCATCATGGAGACCCGCCCCCTGAGCAAGACGAAGCGTTGGAGATTAGTACAAATCATTGAAAGAGCTAAGTAGTTATGATACAGCAAGAGAGTAGATTAGTGGTAGCTGACAACAGCGGTGCGAAGGAGGTACTTTGCATCCGTGTGCTTGGCGGAACGAAGCGCCGCTACGCATCTATCGGCGATAAGATCGTCGTAGCTGTGAAGAGCGCCAGCCCGTCGGGCGACGTTAAGAAGGGAGCCGTTTCGAAGGCGGTTGTAGTAAGAACGACCAAGGAGATCAGACGTACCAACGGTTCGTACATACGTTTCGACGACAACGCCGTTGTGCTTCTGAACAATCAGGGCGAGATGCGCGGAACGCGAATCTTCGGTCCCGTGGCCCGCGAGCTGCGCGACCAGTACATGAAGATCATTTCGTTGGCACCTGAAGTATTGTAATCAAAAAAGAAGTAAAAGATGTCAGTCAAGTTACATATCAAGAAAGGGGATATGGTTTACGTCAACGCCGGCGACAACAAGGGTCAGCAGGGTAAGGTACTCGAGGTTGATCCGGCCAAGCAGCGTGCTATCGTCGAGGGCGTGAATCTCTGCAAGAAGGCTACCAAGCCCAATGCCAAGAATCCTCAGGGTGGAATCGTCGAGCAGGAGGCTCCGATCCACATCTCGAATCTGCAGGTGCTCGATCCCAAGAGCGGCAAACCCACTCGCATCGGCCGCAAGGCGGACGCCAAAGGTAAATTAGTTCGTTACGCTAAAAAGTCAGGAGAGGAGATCAAATAATGGCATACGTACCAACACTCAAAACGCAGTATAAGGAGCAGATAGTACCTGCTCTGATGAAGGAGTTTGGCTACACCAGCGTAATGCAGTGTCCCAAGCTCGAGAAGATCGTCATCAATCAGGGTATGGGTCAGGCGGTGTCGGATAAGAAGCTTATCGACGTAGCGCAGGCCGAGCTTACCCAGATAACCGGTCAGAAGGCCGTTCAAACGAAGTCCCGCAAGGATATTTCGAACTTCAAGTTGCGTCGCGGCATGCCTATCGGCGTGCGGGTAACGCTGCGCCGCAACCGCATGTACGAGTTCTTGGAGCGTCTGATCGCCGTGGCGCTGCCCCGAATCCGCGACTTCAAGGGTATAAACGAGAAGTTCGACGGCAGCGGCAACTACACGCTGGGCATCACCGAGCAGATCATCTTCCCCGAGATCGACATCGACAAGATCACCAAGATCTTCGGTATGGAGATAACTTTCGTCACGACGGCACAGAGCGACGAGGAGGGTTACGCCCTTCTGCGCGAGTTCGGCCTTCCTTTCAAGAACGCTAAAAAGAACCAATAGGTATGGCAAAAGAATCAATGAAGGCACGCGAGGTGAAGCGTGTGAAACTTGCAAACCGTTATGCCCATAAGCGTGAGGAGATAGCTGCCAAGGTCAAGAGCGGTGAGATGGATCACGAGGAGGCGTGGATCGCTCTGTCGAAGCTGCCGCGCAACTCCAATCCCATACGCCAGCACAACCGCTGCAAGCTGACGGGCCGCCCGAAGGGTTACATGCGTCAGTTCGGCATCAGCCGTATCCAGTTCCGCGAGATGGCGTCGAAGGGCCTCATCCCGGGTGTAAAGAAGGCAAGCTGGTAAAATACGACAGCGTCGGGGCGCAGCGAGCGTTGCGCTCCGGCCGTTTTTTCGGTGTGCGGAAGAGCCGAGGCTCTGACCCCGCCGATAAACTCTTCGGAAGACCGTATTCGGAGGGTGCCCGAGAAGGGCGGGGCGTTGTATAGGCGTGTCCCGTTCGCGAGGTGCCCGTGATGCGCGCAGGGCGTATCCAAGAGACGGCCTTCTATACGGATGCAGAATCCCGAGTATTCCGTATCCGGCACGGAGGAAAGTGCCGCCCGAGGGCGGTAACTTCTCGGTGTCGGGGCGGCGGAAAGGGTTAGGCATCGAGTTACGCAGCCCGACGTCGGCCGCAGCGAGCGGCAGGCGGTGCTCCGTAAGGAGCCCGTACGGACGGGGCGACATGGTTGTGGCTGACCCGCGCGCGGAGCGCGGTGCCGGTTGCGACTTTTGTCGTTGGGGGCGGCCCGAAGGAGGAGAAATCCCCGCTTTCGGGAGCGTTTTGCGCGAAAAACCGTATAATCGCTTAAATATAAAGATAAAAAGGCGATTTTTCGGAATTTTATGCGTATATTTGCGCGCATTGCCGCGCGGGTATGCCCTTGCGGGCGGTTGAAAACCCGCATGGCGGCGTCCCCGAAAGGGGAAAAACAGTTGAAGAAAACCATTTTTTAGTATTAATTTTTAACTTTTAATTCATTATGACAGATCCAATCGCGGATTTTCTAACTCGAATTAGAAACGCAGTGAAAGCCAACCACAAAGTGGTTGAAGCTCCTGGCTCAAAAATTAAGCAGGAAATTACGAAGATTCTCTACGAACAGGGCTATATTCTGGCCTACAAGTTCGACACCGACGAGAAGGGCCACCCCACCATCAAGATCGCTCTGAAGTGGGATGCCGCTACCAAGACCAACGCCATCAAGGACCTCAAGCGTATCAGCCGCCCGGGTCTGCGCCGTTACGCTTCGGTATCGGATATGCCGCGCGTGCTGAACGGTCTGGGTATCGCCATCCTGTCGACGTCGAAGGGTATCATGACCGACGCGAAGGCCCGCAAGGAGAATGTGGGCGGCGAGGTTCTCTGCTACGTATACTAACGGCCGGAGGTGATAGAGACGCAAAGAAAACGAATTCACTAACAAAACAAACGAAACAAAATGTCAAGAATTGGTAAATTACCTGTAATCTTGCCGGCGGGGGTGACCGTAGAGGTGGCGCCCGATAACACGGTAAGGGTGAAAGGGCCACTTGGGACACTGAGTCAGAAGGTTGATTCAGACATTAAGGTCGAGGTCGGAACGCACACCGACGCTCACACGGGCAAGCAGGAGACTGCCGTTATGGTGAGCCGTCCTACCAACCAGCCGCGTCACCGTTCGCTGCACGGACTTTACCGTGCGCTGATCAACAACATGGTCATCGGCGTATCGAAGGGCTACGAGATCAAGCAGGAGCTCGTGGGCGTCGGATACAAGGCCGAAGTCAAGGGGAACATTCTGGAGATGAGCCTCGGATACTCGCACGATACGGCTCTTATGCTTCCTCCCGAGATCAAGGCTACGGCCGTTACGGAGAAGAAGGGCAACCCGATCATCACGCTTACGAGCATCGACAAGCAGCTCATCGGTCAGGTGGCGGCGAAGATCCGCTCGCTGCGCAAGCCGGAGCCTTACAAGGGTAAGGGTATCAAGTTCGTGGGCGAGACTCTGCGTCGCAAGGCCGGCAAGTCAGCATCTAAATAGTTAAAACAAGTCAAGCGTTATGTCATTGAATAAGATAGAAAGAAGAGAGAGGATCAAGATGCGTATCCGCAAGATCGTGAGCGGAACGCCCGAGCAGCCTCGCATGACTGTATTCCGTAGCAACAAGCAGATCTACGTGCAGTTTATTGATGACCTCGCCGGTGTAACTCTGGCCACGGCTTCTTCGCTCGACAAGGAGATCGCTGCCGAGACGGCAGGCAAGACCAAGAGCGAGGTGGCGGCAATGGTAGGCAAGCTGGCGGCCCAGCGCGCCGTCGAGAAGGGAATCTCGACCGTGTCGTTCGACCGTAACGGTTACCTCTATCACGGAAGAATCAAAATGTTAGCCGACGCCGCTCGCGAGGGTGGTCTTAAATTCTAAGCGATATGTCAAATACCAACATAAAGAAAGTTCGTACAAGCGACCTCGAGCTCAAGGACAGGCTCGTAAGCATCAACCGCGTCACGAAGGTGACGAAGGGAGGTCGTACATTCAGCTTCTCTGCCATTGTCGTGGTAGGTAACGAGAACGGTGTGGTAGGCTACGGCCTCGGCAAGGCATCGGAGGTTACGTCGGCAATCGCAAAGGGCGTGGAGGATGCAAAGAAGAATCTGGTCAAGATCCCCGTAATCAACGGTACGATACCCCACAAGCAGGAGATGCGTTTCGGCGGTTCGCTGGTTATGATACGTCCGGCTGCCCCCGGTACGGGTATCATCGCGGGCGGTGCCATGCGTGCCGTACTGGAGTCGGTCGGCGTGAAGAACGTGCTGGCCAAGAGCAAGGGATCGTCAAATGCCCACAACTTGGTGAAGGCTACGGTGGCGGCTCTGTGCGAGCTGCGCGATGCCCGCAGCGTGGCGCAGGCGCGCGGCATATCTATGAACAAGGTGTTTAACGGATAAAAAGCGCAACAGTATGGCAAAATTGAAAATCACTCAGGTCCGCAGCCGTATCGGCGCCTCGTCGCAGCAGCGCAAGAATCTCGACGCGCTGGGTCTCCACAAGATCCACCAGAGTGTCGAGCATGAGGATTCGGCTATCATCAAGGGAATGCTCGAGCGCGTAAAGCACCTCGTGGTGATCGAGCAGGTAAAATAAGTTTAACGATTAAAGATTGAATTCAATATGGAACTCAATAACTTGAAGCCCGCAAAGGGCGCTACGCATCACGACAAGCGAGTAGGCCGCGGTGCCGGCTCGGGTCGCGGCGGCTATGCCACCCGCGGTCTGAAGGGAGCCAAGTCGCGTTCGGGATACTCGCGCAAGCTGGGATTCGAGGGCGGACAGATGCCTTTGCAGCGACGCCTTCCCAAGTTCGGATTCAAGAATCTGAAGAGGGTGGAGTTTAAGCCTATCAACCTTTCGGCGCTGGAGGCTCTTGCAGAGAAGAAGTCGCTTACGGCGATCTCGGTCGAGACGTTGGTAGACGCCGGATTCGTATCATCGAACGACAAGGTCAAGATTTTGGGCAACGGCTCTCTCACGAAGGCTCTGACGGTAACGGCACACGCCTTCTCGAAAAGCGCCGAGGAGGCTATCACGGCCGCCGGCGGCAGCGTGGAAAAGTTGTAACCTAAAAACGTCGATTCGATATGAACAGTTTTATGATTGTTGGCATAGTGGTGGTGGTAATCATCGTGCTGCTGCTGGCTACCAACAAGAAACTCATCGAAACACTCAAGAACATATACAAGATCGAGGAGCTGCGCAAGCGCATCCTCTATACGCTGGGCCTGCTCCTTGTATTCCGTCTGGGTTGTTTTGTGGTAATACCGGGTATCAACCCCAACGCATTGGGCGCGGATTCGGCTTTGGCTGACCAGATGAACAGCAACACCCTGCTGGGTCTGCTGGACGTATTCTCGGGAGGTGCATTCGCCAATGCCGCCATCTTCGCTCTGGGAGTAATGCCCTACATCACCGCGTCGATCATCATCCAGCTGCTGGGTATCATGGTTCCTGCCGTGCAGAAGCTGCAGAAGGAGGGAGAGAGCGGCCGCCGCAAGATGAACCAGTGGACACGTCTGCTCACCATCGTGGTGCTGTGCCTTCAGGGCCCGGCCTACGTGGCCAACCTCTATGCCCGCATGCCCGAGGCGTTCGTCTATGGCGGGACGTTCCTCTTCTTCGCCTATGCCACCGTCATCCTTATCGCAGGTACGATGTTTACCATGTGGCTGGGCGAGAAGATCACCGACAAGGGTATAGGCAACGGAATCTCGCTCATCATCATGATCGGTATCGTGGCACGTCTGCCTCAGGCTCTGCTGGCCGAGTTTACGGCCCGCGTGAGCACCTCGACGGGTAGCCTGATCATGTTCGTGGTGGAGCTTGTGATCCTGTTCTTGGTGTTCATGGTAACGATAGCTGTGGTGCAGGCTGTCCGCAAGGTGCCTGTACAGTATGCCAAGCGTGTGATCGGCAACAAGCAGTACGGGGGCGTGCGTCAGTACATCCCGCTGAAGATGAATGCGGCCAACGTTATGCCCATCATCTTCGCGCAGGCGCTGATGTTCATCCCGATGCTGATCCCGGGATTGCAGGGGGCCTTCTCCAACATTCAGGGATTCTGGTACAACTTCACGCTGGCAGTGCTGGTGATCGCCTTCACCTATTTCTACACGGCGATCATCATCAACCCTCAAATGATGGCCGAGGACATGAAGCGCAACGGCGGCTTTATCCCGGGAGTGAAGCCCGGCAAGCAGACGGTGAGCTACATCGACACCATCATGACGAGAATCACCCTTCCGGGATCTGTCTTTCTGGCGCTCGTGTCAATACTGCCGGCGCTGGCGATGAAGTTCCTCGGCGTGCAGCAGCACTTCGCATACTTCTACGGAGGTACGTCGCTGCTGATCATGGTGGGTGTGATCCTCGATACTCTGAAGCAGATTGAGAGCTACCTGCTGATGCGTCACTACGACGGTCTGATGAAGACGGGACGCATTCAGGGTCGTTATTAAACGGAGCTTCCGTCACGGTTTCCGAGGAGGAAAACACGGGGAGGCGCCTCGATTGTAATTGAAGACGACGTGCCGTGCGAGCGGCGCGGAACAATACGAAAAAAAGATGATCCATCTGAAGACAGACGAAGAGATCGAGATCCTGCGCGAGAACAACATCTTGGTAAGCCGCACGCTGGCCGAGGTGGGGCGCCACATGCGTCCGGGTATCACCACGCGCGAATTGGACAAGATAGCCGAGGATTTCATCCGTGCGAACGGAGCGGTACCGGCATGTCTGGGGTATGAGGGCTATCCTGCGTCGACCTGCATATCGGTCAACGAGCAGGTCGTGCACGGCATACCGTCGGATCGTGTCATCGGGGAGGGCGACATAGTATCGGTCGATTTGTGTACGCTTTTGAAGGGGTTTGTTGGCGATTCGGCATATACGTTTGCCGTAGGCGAAGTCAGCGAGGAGGCAAAGCGGCTTCTGGCAGTCACCAAAGAAGCTCTTTATAAGGGTACGGCACAGGCCAAGGCGGGAAATCGCGTAGGCGATATTTCTGCGGCGGTGCAGGAGTACGTCGAAAGCTTCGGCTACGGCGTAGTACGCGAGCTTGAGGGCCACGGTGTGGGGCGAGAGATGCACGAAGCCCCGGGTGTCCCCAACTACGGGGCTCGCGGCAGGGGACCTCTCCTGAAGGAGGGCATGGTCATCTGCATAGAACCGATGATAACGATGGGCAACAAGGCGGTGGTATTCGAGCGTGACGGGTGGACCGTCCGCACGCGGGACCGCAAGCCTGCGGCCCACTTCGAATTTGCCGTTGCGATCCGTCGCGACGGGCCCGACGTATTGACCGACTTTAATATAATCGAACAGGCACTTAACAATTAAGTAGAGAGGCTCTATGGCAAAACAAACTGCTATTGAACGGGACGGAACCATCATCGAGGCGTTGTCGAACGCGATGTTCCGTGTCGAATTGGATAACGGACACGTTATCACGGCCCACATCTCGGGAAAGATGCGCATGCACTACATCAAGATCCTTCCCGGCGATAAGGTCAAAGTGGAGATGACCCCCTACGATTTGAGTAAGGGTCGCATATCCTTTAGGTACAAATAATCAGATTGCTTGAAAAACCATGAAAGTAAAGGCATCAATCAAGAAGCGTAGCGAGGATTGCAAGATCGTGAAGCGCAAGGGAAAGCTCTACGTCATCTGCAAGAAGAATCCCAAGTTCAAGATGCGCCAAGGGTAATGTTCAAAAGATTAATTAAAGAAAGGAATTTATGGCACGTATAGTAGGTGTAGATTTACCTAAAAACAAGCGGGGCGAGATAGGCTTGACCTATATTTACGGTATAGGCCGGAGCACGGCCCGCAAGATTCTTGACAAGTCAGGGATCTCGTACGACGTAAAAGTAAGCGACTGGACTGACGAGCAGGTCGGCGCGATCCGTTCGGCCATAGCCGAGATGGGCATCAAGGTCGAGGGCGAGTGCCGTTCGATCGTGCAGCTGAACATCAAGCGCCTGATGGATATAGGCTGCTACCGCGGCATCCGTCACCGTCTGGGTCTCCCCGTGCGCGGACAGAGCACGAAGAACAATGCCCGCACGCGCAAGGGCCGCAAGAAGACCGTAGCAAACAAGAAAAAGGCAACGAAGTAATAGATAGAGAGTTATGGCAAAGAAAACAGGAACGGTCAAGAAGAAGGTTGTCAAAGTGGGTGCCGTTGGTATGGCTTTCGTACACTCGACTTTCAACAACGTAATAATCACCATCACCAACGAGGTCGGCGAGGTAATCAGCTGGTCATCGGCGGGAAAGATGGGATTCCGCGGTTCGAAGAAGAATACTCCCTATGCAGCGCAGACGGCAGCGGCCGATTGCGCGAAGGTTGCCTATGACATGGGCCTGCGCAAAGTCAAGGTATATGTCAAGGGTCCGGGACAGGGCCGCGAGAGTGCCGTGCGCACGATCCACGGTGCCGGCATCGAGGTGATGGAGATCATCGACGTGACTCCGCTGCCGCACAACGGCTGCCGTGCTCCCAACCGCCGCCGCGTATAGTGCAGGGGGTTCGAGAGACGACCTATAGAGACTTTTAGTTAAAGGGTATTAAAAAAGTTAAAGACAATGGCAAGATATATAGGACCTAAATCGAAGATCGCGCGTAAGTTCGGCGAAGCTATCTATGGTGCGGACAAAGTTCTCGAGAAGAGGAACTTCCCTCCCGGACAGCATGGTCTGGCCCGCAAGCGCAAGAAGAATTCGGAGTACGGCGAGCAGCTCAGCGAGAAGCAGAAGGCGAAGTACACGTACGGTATTCTGGAGAAGCAGTTCGCCCGCACGTACGAGGCGGCAGCCCGTATGGGCGGTATCACGGGTGAGAACCTGCTGAAGCTGCTGGAGTGCCGTCTGGACAATGTGGTATACCGTCTGGGCATCGCCCCGACGCGAGCCGCAGCGCGTCAGCTGGTGTCGCACCGTCACATCTGCGTCAACGGCGAGGTAGTGAACATACCGTCGTATTCGCTTCGCGTAGGCGACATCGTGTCGGTGCGCGAGAAGTCTAAGAGCTTGGAGGTTATTACGTCGGCAGTAGCCGGTTCGTCACGCAGCCGTTACGCATGGCTCGAGTGGGACGGCGCCACGATGAGCGGTAAGCTCCTGCAGAAACCCGAACGCGAGGAGATTCCCGAGAACATCAAGGAACAGCTGATCGTCGAGCTGTACTCGAAGTAGTAATTAATACAAATTCAATAATTTATGGCAATATTAGCATTCCAGAAACCTGAAAAGGTTATTATGCTCGAAGCCACCGCGTCGTTCGGAAAATTCGAGTTCCGGCCGCTGGAACCCGGCTTCGGTATGACAGTCGGCAACGCTTTGCGACGCGTTTTGCTCTCATCGTTGGAGGGTTATGCAATTACGACCGTAAAGGTAGCCGGAGTGAACAATGAGTTTGCCGCTATTCCGGGAGTGATGGAGGGTATGATGGATATTATCCTCAAGCTCAAGCAGATCCGTTTTCTGCGCACGGTTGACAATCAGGATTACGAGAAGGTCACCGTCAACGTAGCGGGTGTTACTGAGCTTACCGCAGGATATATCTCGAATTACCTGTCATCGTTCAAAGTCCTGAATCCCGATCTTGTTATCTGCCATCTTGCGCCGGGTACGAAGATGCAGATCACGCTTACGATCGGCAAGGGACGCGGATATGTGCCTTCTGAAGAGAACACCCCCGCCGAGAAGGAGCTGGATGTTCTTCCCATCGACTCGATCTTCACGCCCATCAAGAACGTGAAGTATTCTATCGAGGACTACCGTGTGGAGCAGAAGACCGACTACGAAAAGTTGAATTTGGAGATTACTACCGATGGATCAATCCATCCCAAGGAGGCTCTGAAGGAGGCCGCCAAGATACTCATCCAGCACTTCATGCTCTTCTCGGACGAGAAGATTACCATCAACATGGACGACAGCAACGATAACGACACGCTCGACGACGAGGCACTGCGCATGCGGCAGCTGCTGAAGACGAAGCTGTCGGATCAGGACCTGAGCGTGCGCGCTCTGAACTGCCTGAAGGCCGCCGATGTCGATACCGTAGGCGATCTGGTGAAGCTGAACCGCAACGACCTGTTGAAGTTCCGCAACTTCGGCAAGAAGTCACTCACGGAGCTGGACGAGCTGCTGGCATCACTTAACCTTAAGTTCGGAATGGACGTATCAATCTACAAACTTGATAAAGACTAATTATGAGACACAATAAGAATTTCAATCACCTCGGCAGGAAGTCGGGCCACCGCAAGGCCATGTTGTCGAACATGGCTGCGTCGCTGATCCTGCACAAGCGCATCGAGACCACCGTTGCCAAGGCCAAGGCCGTGCAGCAGTTCGTGGAGCCTCTGGTAACCAAGTCGAAGGAGGATACTACCCATTCGCGCCGTGTAGTATTCTCGTACCTCAAGCAGAAGGAGGCCGTGACGGAGCTGTTCCGTACCGTGGCTCCCAAGATTGCGGAGCGTCCGGGCGGTTACACCCGTATCCTGAAGACCGGTTTCCGTTTGGGTGACGGTGCCGACATGTGCATCATCGAGCTGGTGGACTTCAACGATGCCTATACCTTCGGTAAGGTGGCGTCGGCAGAGGAGGCCAAGCCCAAGACGCGCCGTTCGCGCAAGAGCGCTGCCAAGAAGACCGACGCCGTGGAGGATGCCACGGTAGTGGAGGAGAAGAAGAGCGCCGCCAAGGCGAAGGCACCCAAGAGTGTCGCAGTCAAGGGCGCCGCAGCTCCCAAGGCAGTGAAGAAGACCAACGTAGGTAAGAAGATGTAATCGGCCGCGTCCGAAATCATATTACCGATACGGCTCCCCATGCGGGGAGCCGTTTTTGGTAATGATGCCAAAAATGGTTGGTGACATATAATGTAACCGACATAATATTTGGCAGTTATAAGGATAAAACAGAGATTAGTAGAAACGGGTT
>CASFQF010000007.1 GCA_949296635.1 uncultured Alistipes sp.
CGTAATATGTCTCCAGACCGTTGTCGTGACGTATGATTACGAGGTTGCCGTAACCGCCGTTCTGGTACTGCGATATGCGCACACGCCCGTCGAAGGCGGCATATACGGGATCACCGACCTTGAGGCCGATGTCGGTGCCCTGATGGCTTCGGCGCCGGCGGACACCGTACTTCGAGTTGATCCTGCCGACATGGGGATAATGGTAGCTCTTGAGAGAGTCGACCAGATCTATCACCACCGATACGGGCATATCCTTGAGTTCGACGTCGTAGGCTTGCAGTTTGACCGTATCCCAATCCGAGGTGAAGACCGTGGCATCCTCGGCCGAGATGCTGCGGTTGCGTACGTAGCGCCACGTATTGTCGTTGAAAAGCACTATGCTGACACCTTCATTGGATGAAGGGATCGTGTCGACTACTATCACCTCGTCGTCTATTGTCATGCCCGACTCGAGAGGTACGCGGCGTATGACTATCACGTCCGACGTATCCTGTTTCACGCTGTCGGCAGCCTCCCGTGCCGTGTCTGCTGGCAGCGAGTCGCGTTCCGACGTGGCCACCTCCTGTGCCGATACGCCGGCCGCGGCGTACAACAGACATGCGAACGATATTATTTCTCTTTTCATTTAAGGGTCTTCGTTTTATGTTTCAAACTTTTATCTCTTGCCTTCCCCGCGGAGCAGATCCTCGGCGCATTCCAGCGCCTTGTAGAACTCCTCGCCGAAACGCCTTACGATAGGCTCGTGCAGTGCCTTGTATACGGGGACACCCGCGCGGCGGCCGCACCTGACGGCCGGAGAACATATATGCCAGCGATGGTAGTTGAGTCCGTACGCCCCGTTCGAGAACCGGACCACACGTATGGGATAGAGGTGGCACGATACGGGCTTGATGAAACCGCAGCGCCCCTCGCGGCAGGCCCGCTCTATGGCGCACAGCGTAACGCCGTTCTCCGTCACCGAGTATGCACACTCCGCCCCGTCCACGAGAGGCGTGGTCAGGTCGCCGTCATCGTCCAGAACGGCATATCCCTGCTCGCACACGGCACGTCGGCCCGCCTCGGTCATATAAGGGGCATAATTCGGGTATTCCTTTTCGAGTTCCGCCGCCTCCCCCTCCTCGAGCGGGGCCCCCGCGTCGCCCTCGACACAGCAGGCACCCTTGCAACGCTTCAGGTCGCAGAGGAACGGTTCGAGCAGTATGTCGTCGCTCACTATCTTGCCATCGATCTCTATCATCGTCCAACTCGGTCAGGGGTTGTATATATCCTTGTATCGGAATTGCAATATCTCCTCGGCCATGTCGATATACTGCCTCGCCTCGCCGTTCTCGGGCGCAAGCTGCACCGCACGGCGGAAATCGTTGATGGCCGCGCCCCATTCGTTGCGGCGGAAATAGCATTTACCCCGTTCTACATATAGTAACGCATCATCCGCACTCTGTGCGATTGCCGCCGTTAGGCCCGCGATCTTCGCCGCGGCGCTCCACAAACCGCGCTCGCGTATGTATTGCAACACGTCGCTGTCGACCATCGACGAGACATCCTCGCCGATCTCCAGCGCCTCGCGTATACGTGTCGACGAATACCCGTATTGCGGAGCATCCTCCAGCACCGTCGTGCGCGGCGTGGAAAACTCCACCGGCACGTTCGGACGCGGATAGACCAAAAGGTCGTAGCCGGCAATGATCTCGTCGGCATCGCGCCACAGGGGCAGCTGGTTTATAAGGTCGCTCCCCATAAGTATCGAAAAGGACATCTCCGCCCCGTAGTTCCGCGTAAGGTGCCGCAGCGTGTTGACCGTATACGAAGGTTTCTCGAGCAGGAACTCTATAACCGAGGGGCGTATGCGGTCGGGATAGCGGGAGTTGCGGCATGCCCGCTCGGCCATCTCCAGCCGGTCCATCTCAGGCGCCTGCATCCATGCCGCCTTAAAGGGATTCTGCGGTGAGACGATCATCGCCACCTCGTCGCCCAGACCCTTGTCCATGACATGCTCGGCCATGGCCGTATGGCCCTTGTGCACGGGGTTGAACGACCCGAAGTAGAGTATCATCCGCCGCTTCGCCATCGGTCTCAGCGCTGTGCGGCGAGGAACCCGCCTATGATACGTTCGGTTTCGGCAACAGCCTTGTCGAGGTCGTCATTCACGACTATATGGTCGAACTCGCCCGCCTTCGACAGCTCGAACTCCGCCTTCGCCACACGTTTGTCGATGGTCTCCGCCGAGTCGGTGCCGCGCCCTTCGAGGCGGCGGCGCAGCTCCCCGACCGAGGGCGGCATGATGAATATCGAACAGGCGTCGTCGCCGAAGATACGTTTCAAGTTTATGCCCCCCATCACGTCGACGTCGAAGACTATGACGTTGCCCTTGGCCCAGATACGCTCCATCTCGCTGCGCAGCGTACCGTAACAGGTGCCGCCGTAGACCTCCTCCCACTCGACGAAGTCGCCCGCCGCGACACGCCGCGCGAACTCCCCCTGCGTGAGGAAGAAATAATCGACACCGTCGCGCTCCGTACCGCGGGGCTTGCGCGAGGTGGCCGAGATCGAAAACTCGAACTGCGGGAATACCGCCAGCAGGCGCCGTACGATCGTGGTCTTGCCCGAGCCGCTCGGCGCCGAGAATATGATCAGTTTGCCTTCGCTTGCCATTGCTTAAAGTATGTTGAGTACCTGTTCCTTGATCTTCTCCAGCTCGTCCTTCATCTTAACGACGAGTATCTGCATCTCCGACTGGTTGGCCTTCGATCCGAGGGTATTGATCTCGCGGCCCATCTCCTGCGCGATGAAGCCCAGCTTGCGGCCCGCCTCGGCCTCGGTGTCGGCCACTTCGCGGAAATAGCGGCAATGGTTCGCAAGACGCACCTTCTCCTCCGTGATGTCGAGCTTCTCGATGTAGAATATCATCTCCTGCTCCAGACGGTTGGTGTCGACATCGACCTGCAACTGCGCGAGGTTCTCGCGTATGCGGGTGCGGATCGTGTCGGCGCGCGCCGCCTCGTAAGGCTCGACCTCGCGCTTGTACTCCTCGATCTTGTCGACACGGCGCAGCAGGTCGGCGATAAGTGTCGCCCCCTCCTGCGTACGGAAGGCATCGAGGTGCTCGAGCGCCTCCCCTACGGCACGCATCACGGCGTCGCTCTCCTCCTGCGAGAGGGTCTCCGCCTCGGCAGACACCACGTCGGGCAGGCGGAGCACCGCGGGAACCACGGCGTCGTAATCGGCCGCTATGCCCGAAAAATTCATCGCATCGTCGATCTGCCGCACATATTCACGGAAGATTTCGCGGTTAATGACGGCAGACGTGTGGGGCACGGTACTCTCCACCGTCACCGTAAGGTCTATTTTGCCGCGGCGCAGGGCGGCACCCGCGGCCGAGCGCACGGCATACTCCAGCGAGCGGTAAAGCATGGGCAGCTTGACGTTCAGGTCGAGCTGTTTGGAGTTGAGCGACCGCACCTCGGCCGTTATCTTTTTCGTCGGCAGCGACACTTCGCTCTTGCCGAATCCCGTCATGGATTTTACCATATCTGAAGGATTTAAACTGTTGATCCGTAAAGGAAAATTCGAGCCTGCCAACCTGCGTGCGGCAGACCTCGGGAAAATCCCGACAAAGATAATCATCGACGTCCGTTAAAACAAATTTCGAAAAGACAAAAGTACGGAATCGGCCCTGCGAAACGGAGCTGCCGCCATATACAAACGACAAGGGCCGCCCGCCGAGGCACGCCGCCGCAAGGTATACTGCGCAAGATGTTTTTACGTATACATACAGATGCTGTCATTATGCCGCGCGCATGCATTTGAGGCGTCCCTCCCCGCAGCCGACATGCGCAGCCTCCACTCCCGTTACGGTGGGCCTTATGGCTGCAGCAGCACCGGCTTCACCCGCCGGCACTGCCCGATGTCCCGTAACCTTCCGTCGGTTAATAATTTATAGTCCGCGGCCATCCCCACCATGCAGTACGGCCCGCAAACCTCTTCAGAAGCCGGTATTATGCGTGCGACCGGCGAATATGTTAAAATGTGTAACCGGCAAAAATTGTTTCGGTTTGTCACACATTGGGGGCAATAGTATGCCATTTTGTTATTAAAAAATATTAATAACTAAACATTTTACATGATTTTTGTTAAAAAAGACTATAAATCGAGCAAAAAAATATGCATTATTATTTTGAATAATCATAATTTTCGAGTTACTTTGTAAGGCGAAGCAAAGTAATAACCATATAAAACTATCGACAGTATGAAGAAGTACAATTTCAATGCGGGACCCTCTATCCTTCCCGATGCGGCACTCGAGGCTGCGGCCAAAGCCATTATCGATTTCGACGGCACGGGACTGTCGCTGCTCTCAATATCGCACCGTACAAAGGAGTTCGAGGGCGTGCTGGAGGAGGCCAAGAGCCTGTTCAAGGAGCTGCTCAACATCCCCGACGGCTACAGCATATATTTCGTAGGCGGCGGTGCCAGCACGCAGTTCTTCCACATCCCTGCCAACTTCCTCAAGACCAAGGCCGGATATGTCAATACCGGCGTGTGGAGCAAGAAGGCCATAAAGGAGGCCAAGTTTTACGGCGAGGTCGAAGTGGTGGCGTCGTCGGAGGACCGAAACTTCACATACATACCCAAAGGCTTCGACATACCGTCGGATCTCGACTACCTCTATATATGCAGTAACAACACCATCTACGGCACCGAGTACAAGACCGACCTCGATTCGCCCGTGCCCCTTATCGCCGACATGAGTTCGGACATCCTGAGCCGCCCCGTCGACGTCTCGAAGTATGCCATGATCTACGGCGGCGCGCAGAAGAACCTCGCCCCCGCAGGTGTCACCTTCGTCATCATCCGCGACGACATGCTGGAGCGCGTGGCACGGCCGCTGCCCACGATGGTGAATGTCAAGACCCACGTCGAGAACAACTCTATGTTCAATACGCCGCCCGTATTCCCCATCTACGTACTGCGCGAGACGCTCAAGTGGATGAAGTCCATCGGCGGCATGGAGGAGATGTACCGCCGCAATCAGGAGAAGGCCGCCCTGCTCTACGCCGAGATCGACCGCAACAGCCTCTTCCGCGGCACCGTCGAGAAGGAGGACCGCTCGCTGATGAACATATGTTTCGTCATGAGCGACGGCAACGAGGCTCTGGCGCCCGAATTCCTCGAATTCGCCAAGGCGAAGGGCATGGTCGGCATCAAGGGCCACCGTCTCGTGGGCGGTTTCCGCGCCTCGTGCTACAACGCCTGCCCCAAGGAGTCTGTCGAGGCTCTTGTGGCATGCATGCAGGAGTTCGAGAAGATGCACAAGTAACATGACACGGCGCCATGTGCGCATACCTTCCGCGCGCATGGCCGCAGTGCAGTACCGACCATTAAAACGATAATGAAATGAAAGTATTGATAGCAACCGAGAAACCCTTTGCACGCGAGGCCGTGGAGGGCATCAAGGCGATATTCGCCGAGGCGGGATACGAAACCCTCCTGCTCGAGAAATATACAGACAAGGCCCAGCTTCTGGAAGCCGTGGCCGATGTCGAGGGTCTCATCATCCGCAGCGACAAGGTCACGTCCGAGGTGCTGGCCGCAGCCCCCAAGCTGCGCATCGTCGTCCGCGCCGGCGCCGGTTACGACAACGTTGACCTGCCAGCCGCCAAGGCAAAGGGCGTGGTGGTCATGAACACCCCTGGCCAGAACTCGAATGCCGTGGCCGAATTGGCTTTGGGCATGATGGTATACATGGCGCGCAACCAGTTCACCGCAGGCACCGGCAGCGAACTTCAGGGCAAACGCATCGGGATACACGCCTACGGCAACGTAGGCCGTCTTGTCGGCCGCAAGGCAAAGGCTTTGGGCATGGAGGTGACCGCTTTCGACCCCTTCATTACCGACAATGCCATATTCGAGGCCGACGGCGTGCACAAGGCGGACAGCGTCGAGGAACTCTACGCCACGTCGGACTACCTCTCGCTGCACATCCCCGCAACGGAGCAGACAAAACGCTCGATCGGATACAAGCTCCTCATGTCGATGCCCAAGGGCGCCACACTGGTCAACACCGCCCGCAAGGAGGTGATCGACGAGGATGGGTTGAAGGCCGCCCTCACCGAGCGTCCCGACCTGAAATACATCACCGACATTGCTCCCGACACGAAGGATGAACTCGCCGCCTTATTCGGCAAGCGTTTCTTCGCCACACCCAAGAAGATGGGCGCCGAGACGGCCGAAGCCAACATAAACGCCGGCCTTGCCGCCGCGCGACAGATAGTGGATTACATCGAAAACGGCAACACCCGTTTCCAAGTAAACAAATAGCAAACCGTATGGTCAAGGTAAAACCTTTCCGCGGAATACGTCCGCCCGCAGAGTACGCGGCCGAGGTGGCGTCGCGCCCCTACGACGTACTCAACTCGGCCGAAGCGCGCGAGGAGGCCACCGAGCGCTCGCTGCTGCACATAATCAAGGCCGAGATCGACTTCGACGGCACGGTCGACGAACACTCGCCCGAGGTATACGACAAGGCGGTCGAAAACTTCCGCCTGTGGAAGGAGCGCGGCTGGCTCCGTCAGGACGACGAGGAGCACTACTACATCTACGCCCAGACGATGGAAGGGCGTACGCAGTACGGTATCGTGATGTGCTGCCACTTCGAGGATTACCTCTCGGGGGCGATCAAGAAGCACGAACTTACGCGCCCCGACAAGGAGGAGGACCGCATGATACACGTCCGCAACCAGAAGGCCAACATCGAACCCGTCTTCTTCACCTACCCCGACGACAAGCGCATAGACGCCATCGTCGACGAGGTTGTGGCGGCATCGGCCCCCGAGTACGACTTCACGTCGGACGACGGCTTCCGCCACCAGTTCTGGGTGATACGCGACACGGAGAAGAACCGCCGCATAACCGAGTTGTTCGAGGCGATACCGGCGCTCTACGTCGCAGACGGGCACCACCGTACGGCTGCGGCGGCCCGCGTCGGACAGGAGTGCATGAAGAACAACCCGTCGCACCGCGGCGACGAGGAGTACTGCTACTTCCTTGCCGTGACGTTCCCCGCCTCGCAACTGCGCATCATAGACTACAACCGTGTGGTGCGGGATCTGAACGGCCTTTCGAAGGATGAGTTCCTCGCATGTCTCGGCGATTCGTTCGAGGTGGAGAACAAAGGGGCGGAGATATACAAGCCATCGGCGCTGCACAACTTCTCGATGTATCTCGACGGCGAGTGGTACAGCCTCACGGCCAAGGAGGGCACATATAATGACAACGACCCAATAGGGGTGCTCGACGTCACGGTGCTGTCAAACCTTGTGCTCGACCGCATCCTCGGCATCAAGGACCTGCGCACATCAAAGCGCATAGACTTCGTGGGTGGCATACGCGGCCTCGGCGAGTTGAAAAGCCGTGTCGACAGCGGCGAGATGAAGGTGGCCTTCGCGCTCTACCCCGTCTCGATGAAGCAGCTAATCGACATAGCCGACACGGGCAACATAATGCCGCCGAAAACCACGTGGTTCGAACCCAAGCTGCGTTCGGGGGTGGTTATACACTCCTTCGACGGGAAATAACGGAGCCTGCACCCTACGTACCACGACAACACGACAACACGACAACACGGAATCGGGAGACTCGTAAAAGAGTCTCCCGATTCGCTTCGGGGAGGTGGCCTCCACCTCGCCGGCGGCACCGCAACGGCGTTACTCCAGAAGATTGTCGATGCTCGAATACGGCAGTTCGATGCGCGGCATACCGACGGCATAGCACCCGATCTCGTATGGCGTATAGAGGAACGTTATGCCTGTCGAGGTGACACAGAAGTTGTCGGTGGGCTTTATGTTTTCGGGATAATACCCCATCTCGGAGAGTTTGGCGGTATCGGCGTCGGCCATGCCGAGCTGCCAGCAGAGCAGGCGCGTGAGTGCGGCGGGGAGTTTGGCCTTCTGTTCGGGCGAGAAGAAGTCGTCGAGCGTGAGCAGCTGCCCCGTCTCGAGCGAGTAGTTGAGGCCCTTTGTCCAGCTTATGCCGTGGGCTCCGCCCGTAAATTGGTAGCCCGTAATGATATACGAAAGCGTACAGTCGAAGACTTCGATGTCGGATTTTACCATCAGCTCGTAGGGGCCGTGCGAGAATTGCTGCTTGTCGCAGTTGTTGACGTCACGGAACTGCGCCGCAGTCATGTCGAATGTTTTACGCATGGTGCGCGGAAGTTCCCCGTCGATGGCGAAGAAGGCTTTGCGGTTGGACTCCTCGATGGCCTTCAGGGCCTTGCTTTTATCGGCATTGGTTATGCGTATGTACGACATGTCGACCTTGAAGGGCTGCTTCGTGTCGAACTCCTGCTGGTAGCTCTCGAAGGTGAACGTGGGAGCAGGCGTGCGGTCACACGATGTGAAAAGGACCATCATGGAGGCAATAAGGAGAAAAATCAGGCATTTGTTTTTCATGATGCAACAAAATTGAGTTTCGGAATCGGAAACAAACATAATGATTTTTTCCCAATAAAACAGGAGGGGCGGCATAAATCGGAACACAAAAATCGCAACTACCCAAATTACTGCACATTACCGCTGCCGAACCACGCCCCGCAGTGCTCCTATCGGAGAATTAAATGCGACCATCCGAACAATATTACAAATAAAAATCGTATCTTTGTGAGTATTTAATCGTAAGCTTATGGCCAAAATCAGGGGAACACTTGTCATAGACACCGAACGCTGCAAAGGGTGCGGCGTGTGCATCGCCTCATGTCCGTGCGACGTGCTGGCTTTCTCGGACAATGTCAACGGCAAGGGCTATCGTTATGTTATGATGGCACAGCCGGATTCGTGTACGGGGTGCGCATCGTGCGGAATTATATGTCCCGACAGTTGTATTGTGGTATACAGGCAAAAATTCGAATAAAACATGGCAGACAAGGAGATTAAATTGATGAAGGGCAATGAGGTCATAGCCCATGCTGCCGTCCGTTGCGGCTGCGACGGTTATTTCGGATACCCCATCACGCCGCAGTCGGAGGTGATGGAGACACTCATGGAACTCAAGCCGTGGGAGACCACAGGCATGGTGGTGCTGCAGGCCGAGTCGGAGCTGGCGTCGATAAATATGGTCTACGGCGGCGCCGCGACCGGAAAGCGGGTGATGACCTCGTCGTCGAGCCCGGGCATCAGCCTCATGAGCGAGGGTACGAGTTATCTGGCGGCATGCGAGTTGCCGTGCCTCATAGTGAACTGCCAGCGCGGCGGCCCGGGACTGGGTACCATACAGCCCTCGCAGGGAGACTACTTCCAAGCATGCAAGGGCGGCGCACACGGCGACTTCCACCTCATAGTGTTGGCGCCGGCATCGGTGCAGGAGATGCACGACTTCGTGGAACTCGGGTTCGAGCTGGCCTTCAAATACCGCAATCCCGCGATGATCCTCGCCGACGGCGCCATAGGACAGATGATGGAAAAGGTGGTGCTCGCACCGCAGAAACCCCGCCGCACCGACGCCGAGATCGAGGCCGAGTGCGGCCTTTGGGCGGCATGCGGCAAGGGCAAGCGCCGCGAGCGCAACATATGCACCTCGCTGGAGCTGCAATCCGAAAAAATGGAGAAGATCAATCAGCGCCTGCAGGCCAAATACGCGGCTATAGAGGCTGCGGAGGCCCGCTGGGAGGAGATAGAGTGCGACGATGCGGAGTATGTGATCGTAGCGTTCGGTTCGTCGGCCCGCATCTGCTCGGCTACGGTCGAGGCGGCACGCGGACAGGGCATCAAGGTGGGACTGCTGCGCCCCATAACGCTCTACCCGTTCCCCGTGCAGGCCGTGGCATCTCTCGCGGAGCGCGGCGTAAAGGGATTCCTCTCGGTGGAGCTCAACGCCGGACAGATGGTCGAGGATGTACGGCTCGCCGTAGCGGGCAAAGCTCCCGTCGAGCATTACGGCCGTCAGGGAGGTATGATGTTTACGCCCGACGAGGCGCTCGAGGCGCTGAAGGAGAAACTATTAAGATAACGGATCATGGCAGAGGTTGAAATAAAACGCGAAAATCTGGTATATGCCAAGCCGCGCCTTATCACCGACGATGTTATGCACTACTGCCCGGGCTGCAGCCACGGTACGGTGCACAAACTCGTGGCGGAGGTGATCGACGAGATGGGGCTCGAAAAGTCGACTGTCGCCGTCTCGCCCGTCGGGTGTTCGGTCTTCGCATACAAATACGTGGACGTGGATTGGGTCGAGGCGGCCCACGGCCGCGCCTGCGCTGTGGCTACGGCGATAAAACGCCTTAACCCCGACCGTCTGGTCTTCACATATCAGGGTGACGGCGATCTGGCGGCCATAGGCACGGGCGAGACGATACATGCCGCCGCCCGCGGTGAGAACATAGCCACCATATTCATAAACAACGCCATATACGGCATGACGGGCGGCCAGATGTCCCCCACCACCCTTCTGGGCATGAAGACGGCGACGACGCCCTACGGCCGCGACGCCGGCCTCAACGGCTTCCCGTACAAGATAGCCGAGATGCTGGTACATCTCGACGGCGCCACATACATCACCCGCCAGAGCGTACATACGCCGGCCAATGTGCGCAAGTGCAAGAAGGCCATACGCAAGGCTTTCGAGAACTCGCTCGCAGGCAACGGATACTCGATGGTGGAGGTGGTGTCAACGTGCAGCAGCGGCTGGAAGATGTCGCCCGTCGAGGCCAACAAGTGGCTGGAGGAGAACATGCTGCCCTACTATCCGCTGGGCGACATAAAGGTTTCGGAACTCCCGCGATGAATTGCGAGGTGCAAGTAAGAGCAAACGATATATGAAAGAGACGTTGATTATAGCCGGTTTCGGCGGACAGGGCGTGTTGTCGATGGGCAAGATCCTTGCCTATTCGGGTGTTATGCAGGATTACGAGGTTACGTGGATGCCGTCGTACGGCCCCGAGATGCGTGGCGGCACGGCGAATGTTACCGTCATACTGTCGGACCGCCGCATATCGTCGCCCATAGCCAACGACTACGATTCGGCCATCATACTCAACCAGCAGTCGATGGACAAGTTCGAGAGCAAGATCAAGCCGGGCGGAATACTGATATACGACACGAACGGCATCACGCATGCCCCCACGCGCACCGACATCGAGGTGTGGGCTATCGACGCTGCGGCCGAGTGCGCCCGTACGGGCCGCGCCAAGATGTTCAACACCATGATTCTGGGCGGCTACCTCAAGGTACGGACCATAGTGGACATGGACAACGTAATGACGGGGCTGAAGAAATCCCTTCCGGAGCGTGCATGGCCCATGCTGCCACAGAACGAGCAGGCCATACTCCACGGCGGCGAGATCATACGCCGCGTAAGGTAACGCCGTACGCCGCTTCGCGGCACATGGCCGCAACGTAGCCGTATTTTAACACCCGAAGGGTGCCACGGTGGATTTGTTTTACTATTTTTGCCGCTGCAGCATAGGATTGTTTTATCGGGCACGGCCCGCAAATTTCGAGTTATGGATAAAAGATTGACGGTAGCCTTGGTGGCGCATGACAACATGAAACACGACCTTGCCGAATGGGTGGCGTGGAATTGGGAGAAACTGCTCTCGCATCGTCTGGTATGTACGGGGACCACGGGCCGCATCGTAGCCGAGACGCTCATGGAGCGTCGCAGCAAGGATGCCGCAAACTCGCGTTTCGACATAACAATGCTCAAATCGGGCCCGCTGGGCGGTGACCAGCAGCTGGGCGCCATGATCGCCAACGGCGACATAGACATGCTCATATTCTTCTGGGACCCGATGTCGGCACAGCCGCACGACGTGGACGTAAAGGCTCTGCTGCGTGTGGCTACGCTTTACAACGTACCTACGGCCATCAACCGCTCGTCGGCCGACTTCCTCATATCGTCGCCGCTGATGGCACACGAGGAGTACACTCCCGTATTGAAAGACTACACGTCATATATCGAGCGCAGCCTCAAATAACGCGCACGGACAATTCGTCACATCGCGCCGGCCCCTCTTTCAGAGCGGGGCCGGCTTTTTCGTACAGACGGCGGCGCCTGCAAAACAACAATTCCGAAAGCCGCCATTGCCGTACAAGGGGCCCAAACACATGGCTTGGCATTTGGGACAACACAGGATGTGCAGACGGCCGGTTCGGGAACGGCAATTTTATTTGTCTCTGCGCCCGGCTTTCGCTATATTTGGATAATACAGGATGTGTCTCGGCACAGTCAAATCTGAAAACTGCGTTTTCGATTTGTCTATGCGCCCGACTTTTGTTATATTTGCACGAAGTCCATTAACAGCCCTAAAATACTTCATGAAATCTTTGGCCGAATACATGTGTGTTGCGGCCGCCGTGTTGAGCCTGTGCATAGGATATGTACGGATGGAAGAGAACGGCGGCAGGCCCATCTCGTTCCCTACAGAAGAGGGATACGGGACAGCAGCGGCAGAGACGCAGTGTTCGAAACTAATGGCATTCTTCCGCAACGGCCGCGATGTAGACATCGACATGTGGCGCCGCGGCATGTTGTACACGCTGCTCAAGAATTATCCGGAAGAGATGATCGAGGCCCTGCGCCGTGCCGACAACGCCGTAAGGCATAACGTCTACCGCGAAATCGAAGACTTCTCGACAGGTTATTTCGACGATGTGGAACTGATTTACGCCGTAGTGACGGCGTACCGCGGCAACGACGAGATCCGCAACAGCATAATACGTTCGTTGGAACTGTCGCTGCAGCGCAGCTGCGAATACGACGAATAACCGGCCCGACACCACACCCTGCCGGCATACGGGAATGCCCCCTGCACCAGCAACCGTCCGAGACAACACATGCCTGCCCTAACCGGATGCTGGCACCACGCATGCGGGCGAAGAAAAGCCCCGCGGCAGACTTCCGAACCGATATATTTTGTATCTTTGTGGGGCAAAAATGTTTATTTCAAGGATTCGATGGGCCATCCGATATACAACTATTCTCTCTGCATTGCACTGCCGTTGATGATATTCTTCGGCTTTTATTTTCTGGTGGCAAAGACTCCCGACAAGGCGATCTTTGAGAATTATCTGCGGTCAAGGCGTATTATGGGGGTCGCCATGCTGCTGCTCGCGGCAAACTACGCGGCGCACTTCTTCTTCGAGATCAGGTTCCTGAATGTCAATGCTGCCATCCTGCTGAACCTGTCGACATATTTCCTGTGTTACTGGCTTTTCAGTTCGGCACTCACCACGCTGCTCGACCGTTTTTACATCACCAAACGGAGATTTCGGATACACATCTTCCTTTGGGCACTATTTTCCGCACTCTCGGCAATAGTGCTGTTGCTGCTGCCCGATGGAATGACCCAAAAGATCGGATTGACGGCTATGGCCATATGGCTGGTCGCCTACGGACTGTTTCTGGGGCGCAGGCTGCTTATGGCATGCCACAGGGCCGTCAAAATCTTCGATGACACACATTCGGAGGATATAGGGGCATATATCAAGTGGATGTCCGTTTTCACCTATTGGGCGCTCATATTCGGTGTCGGCTGCGCGCTGCTGACATTCCTGCCAGACAAATACGTCTTCGTATGGATTCTCTCGTCGGTTCCATTCTATATCTACCTTTATCACTGCTACCAAAGCTATATGCTCTTTTATGAAAAGGTCGAGAATGCAATGGAAAGCGAAATATCCTCGGAAGAGGAGATACTGTGCGATTTGGAGGATATTGCCGTCGAAGAGGAGCCCGTGTCGAGTTACGCCGACATAGATGAAAAGGTCCGGCAGTGGATAGATGCAGCCGGATATGTCCGCCCGGGACTTACGGTAACGGAACTATCGGAGATATTGCACACGAACCGTACGTATCTTTCGAAATACATAAAAGCGGTATATGACAAATCTTTCCGCGAATGGATTACCGACATGCGTATCGAATACGCCAAGACCATACTTGTCAAGGGTCCCGAGCTGAACATAGCCGAGATCTCCGAGGCATCTGGATTCATGTCCGTAAGCCATTTCATGAGGATATTCAAGGAACAGGTGGATTGTTCTCCGGCCAAATGGAGGAAAACGATGATCGAAAACGACACTGTCATACCGAAACGATAAGGCCGAAATATCGCATGCGGCAACGACACGCACTTCTCCGATAGCCGTCGCACGGTGACAAGGCGGGCGCATCCTCCATCCGGAACAACAAACCGTACTCTTCGTGCACCCAGCCTTTAGCTATATTTATATTTAAAATATAGGAGGAGGCTCGGTACTATCGAATCCGAAAACTGCGTTCCCGATTTGTCTCCGCATTCCACTTTCACTATATTTGTAAAGCCAAACACATGATCAGATGAAAAACAACCAACGCGCAGCCGATGCTCTGGACGCCGCCACGGATACCGCCGCAATGGAGATAGGGATCGGCATCCTCGACCGCCTGCCGCAAATGTTCACGGATGTTTTTCCACAAAAAAGGGCCTTGGTCGTCGCCGACGACAATACATGGCTGGCCGCAGGCAGTGCCGTATACGGGTATCTCGCGGCCGCCGGCATTGCGTGCGACGAACCGTTCATATTCACCGATGCCGCCCTGCACGCCGAGTGGCAATATATCGAGATGCTCGGCGCACGCCTTGCCGCCACGGACGCCATTCCCGTAGCGGTGGGTTCCGGCACGATAAACGACCTGTGCAAACTGTCCGCCTACCATAACGGCAGACAATACATGTGTGTAGCTACGGCCGCTTCGGTCGACGGATACTCCTCTTTCGGAGCGTCGATAACATACAAGGGCATGAAGCAGACCTTCACATGCCCCGCCCCCCGCGCCATAGTGGCCGACGTGGGTGTCATGGCCGCGGCCCCCGCCCCCATGACCGCCGCGGGATATGCCGACCTCGCCGCCAAAATACCCGCAGGGGCCGAATGGCTTATAGCCGATTTTATAGGTGTAGAACCCATACATGATGTCGCGTGGCATATCGTACAGGACGGACTGAAGCAGGCGCTCGCCGACCCCGAAGGTGTCGCGGCACTGCGCCCCGAGGCCATAGAGCCGCTCTTCAGTCATCTGTGGAACATGCGCAACCACACGTATAACGGTGTTACGCCGTCGCACGGGTTCCAAGTGAGTGTCGGTACACTATTCATGTGCGCCATGTTCGACCGAATGTACCTTACCGACTTCACGAAGCTCGATGTCGACCGCTGTGCCGCCGCATGGAAAAGTGCCGGCGAGGTGCGGCGCGGGGCCGAAGAGCTCTTTCGAGGCGAGCCATTCGCCGAAGCGGCCGTGAGCGAGGTCATGGCCAAATACAACGACCGCGGCGAGGTACGCCGTCAGCTGCAACGCCTAAAGGATAATTGGCCCGACCTGAAATCTCGCATGCAGGCACAATGCTACACCTACGATGAGATGTACCGTATGCTGCATACCGTCGGGGCGCCGACGCAGCCCGAGGATGTAGGGATCACGCGCCAGCAGATGAAGGCCGACGTGTCCCGTGTGCGCCAGATACGGCGCCGCTACGGACTGCCCGACCTCGGACTGCGTGCCGGAGTGCTCGACATATGGGTCGACGGCATATTCGGCCGCGGCGGCGTATGGGAGATAAAGCAGCAGTCAAGATAAGCACATCCATCGAACATAAAATAAACGACATAAACCATCACCTAAACAATACTAACCAATGAAAAGAATCCTGTTGTTGATCCTTGTATCAATAATCTTATCGCCGCACGCCCAAGGCGCGGAACCCGAACAGTTCGTACCCTGCTACAAGTACCGCATCTACCTCAAGGACAAGGGACGCCGCACAGCCCCGCTGCTGAAACATCCCGAGCGTTATCTTTCGCCGCGGTCGATCGAACGGCGCGAAAGGCAGGGGCTCGCCATCGACTACACCGACCTGCCCGTATATGGGAAATACATACGCGACGTAGCCTCAACGGGCGTCGAGGTATTGCTCCGCAGCCGCTGGAACAACACGCTTGTGGTGCAGTGCGAGGACACTACGTTGATTGATGCCGTGCGCGAGCTGCCATTTGTCAAGGAGGCCGTGCAGGTGGCTCACTACGAGAAATCGCCGCTAAACATCAAAACGGACCGTCTCAACACGCTCTCGCAGGAGCCGCCCAAGCCCGACACATCATACTACGCGCAGGGCATGAGTCAAATAACGTCGCTCAACGGTCTGCCGCTGCATGAGGCGGGATTCCGAGGCGAAGGTATGTGCATAGCCGTCATCGACGGCGGTTTCCTCAACACCGACACCATCCCCGCGATGCAGAACACCCGCATTGTCGGAACGCACAACTTCGTGATGCCCAGCGTATCGCCCTACGGCTGGAACAATGACCATGGGCAGGCGGTTCTCTCGTGTATGGGTGCCAACACGCCATACGTGATGGTCGGCACGGCTCCCGATGCGGAATATTGGCTTCTCTTATCGGAGGATGGCAATTCGGAACAGCCCGTCGAGGAAGACAACTGGGCCGCAGCCATAGAGTATGCCGACAGCGTCGGCGCCGATGTGATAAACAGCTCGCTCGGATACGGATCGTACGACGCCCCTTACGGCAAGGTTCCATCATACGAACATAACGGACGCACACGTCTCGTATCGCGCACGGCATCGATGGCAGCATCGAAGGGTATGATTGTATGTTGTGCCGCCGGTAACTCGGGCGAGGAGATACTAAGCACGATAGCTGTTCCGGCAGATGCCGACAACATCCTCACCGTAGGCTCTGTCGCCACTATATATTCTAAGCACGGACATAGCCGCGACGTGATGTTCTTCTCATCGCGCGGCGGGTCGTACGACGGCCGCATCAAGCCCGACGTCGTATGCGAAGGACTCAAGGTCATCGGCAGCAACGGCGCACGCACATTCTCATACGGCACCTCGATCTCGACGCCCGTAATGTGCGGCATGGTGGCAAGCCTGTGGCAGGCGCTGCCCGAACTGACGGCCACGGAGATAATCGACATCGTACGCCGCAGCGGCAACCATGCCGACGCCCCCGACAATACGTGGGGCTACGGAGAACCCGACTTCGTCAAGGCGTGGGAGATGGGCAAGTCCCTCGCCGCACAAAAGGCGGCCGCAGCAGGGAACTGACGCGCAGATCATAAAGATGCATATCATAAAGGAATAGTCCCGACCTCTGCAAGGAGGTCGGGACGTTTGTATTACCGGCATACGCGGCCGTTACCCGCAATGATATGTATCGAGGTCCTTCAACCCGAGCAGCAGGTCGCGGTTGCTCATGCGGCGCTTGCCCGCCATCTGCATCGATAGGATATGCACCACGCCGTCGGCGCATGTCACGGCAATGCTCTCGCGGCCGTCGCATACGATGCGGCCCGTCCTGCCGGCATTATCCTTGGCCTCGAAACGCACCTCAAAGATCTTTGCCGAGGTCTGCTCTTCGGCCCCGTCGCGCATGCGGCTCATCGACATCCAAGCTGCAGGATATGGCGACAGGCCGCGTACGAAATCGACGATACGTTTCCCCTGCCACTCCCAACAGATACGGCAGTCCTCTTTGAATATCTTCGGCGCGGGGCGAAGGGTCGCCTCGTCAATGTGCATCTGTTCGATCGGAGTATAATCCCCCGAGGCGATCTTATCCACAGTCTCGGTAACGAGGCGGCAGCCCTCGTGCATGAGTTTGTCGTACATCGTGCCCACCGTATCATCCTCACCGATGGGCATCTCCGACTGCGCTATTATCGCACCCTTGTCGATCTCGTGGTTGAGCAGGAATGTCGTGACGCCCGTGCGGGTCTCGCCGTTGATTATGGCCCAATTTATCGGTGCCGCACCGCGGTATTGCGGCAGCAGCGAGGCGTGCAGATTGAAGGTGCCGTAACGCGGCATGGCCCATATAACCTCCGGAAGCATGCGGAACGCTATCACTATACCCAAATCGGGCTGCAGCGCACGCACCGCCTCGACAAACTCGGGCGCCTTGAGCCGCTCGGGCTGCAGCACCGGCAGCCCCAGCTCGCGCGCGGCAACCTTGACGTCGCTCTCGTGCAGTTTCTGCCCGCGGCCGGCTGGTTTGTCGGGCGCCGTAACCACGGCAACCACATTATACCCCTCCTCCACGAGCCGCCGCAGCGACGGCACGGCGAATTCGGGCGTTCCCATGAATACTATGCGGAGTTCCTTTCCTGTCATTATCTATAAATACTTTGTTGAGACAATATTCCACCATAGCGCCCTTCGCGTCGGTCACACCGCAAGCCGCTCCGTGCCGCACGGCCGCCGGACAAACCCTACCGGCGCCCGAAACGGTGCTTGAGAGACGCGATGCCGGTTCTGACACGCGACGTGACGGGTTCCAGACGCTGTTTTATCTTGAGCCACTTGCCGTGGTACCAGTCCGTGTCGAGCAGCGACGAGTCCTTCGTACCCTTTATCATCAAATATACGGCTATGGGCGAAAGCACGAAAGTCGAGACCCACATGCCCATGAACGAGCTCCACGTACCCTCCTTGGCCATCTTCTCGCCCGAGATGCTGATGATATAATATATCAGGAAGAAGGCAATCGAGATGACTATGGGCATACCCAGACCGCCCTTGCGTATTATGGCGCCCAAAGGCGCCCCTATGAGGAAGAATATCAGCACCGACACGGGCAGCGCCAGCTTGCGGTGCCAGTCGGCCTTGCTGCGGTAGAGCTGGTTGAGGGCATCCTTGGTCGCCGTCTCGTCGAACGAGAAGGCATTGCGCGAATTGAGCGCTATGGTGCGGGCCGAGTTCCACAAGGCGCTGCGCTCGCGTACGCTCAATTTGCCGATCGAGTCGATCATACAGGCATCCTTGAAACGGCTCTTGTCCTTGCGCAGAGAGTCGGGAAGCGGCAGCACCTGTATATCGCGGGCAAAGATATTCTCCCGAAGCAGCGGCTCGTACGACTTGGCCGTCATATTGACTACCGTCTCGTCCAGCGAGTCGATGTCATGCTGCAGCTCGACGATGGTTCTGGCCTGCGAACTGCGTATCATCTCGTTGTCGTCCGAACGCTGGAAATCGAAACCGTCCATGGGTATCTTGGCCTCCTGAACGTCGAAGCGGTCGTGACGCATGGCATTCTTCGTATACCATTGGTTATTGCGCGTCTGCTCGTAGTTCTCGCCGTCGTAGAGTGTCACGTGCAGGAACTTCTTATCGGGAGTCAGGCGTATGTACCCCGTTTCGGCGATAGTGGTAGTCATGTTGCCGTTGGCGGCACGGTTGTCATATATGAGCACTCCCGAGAGCAGCCCCGTCTGCGGGTCCTGATGTTCTACACGGATGCTCATATTGTCTATACCCTCGAAGAAGAGGCCGTCGTGGAACTCCAGCACCTGCTTCTGGCGGCGTATGTCGGAGAGTATGATCCACATCTGCTTATAGGCGTATGGAACGAGGTTGTTCACGACGAAGAAACTGCCTACCGAGATGAAGACGGCAACTATTATCAGCGGCTTCATGATCTGCATGAGCGACATGCCGGCCGACTTCATCGCCAGCAGCTCGTAGTTCTCGCCCAAATTTCCCATGGTCATGATCGCCGCCAGCAGCATGGCCAGCGGCAGTCCCATGGGGATCATGTTTATGGTTGCGTAGCTGATAAGCTCTATGATGACGCCCGCGTCGAGACCCTTGCCAACCAACTCGTCGATGTAACGCCACACGAAATTCATCATCAGCACGAAGGTAATGATGAAGAATGTCAGTATGAGCGGTCCGAGGTAGGATTTCAGTACCAGCTTATGTATGGTTTTGAGTCGCATCGGCCGATTTCTTGCTTCGCAAAGTTAACAGTTTTACCACAATCAACGCTATGGTGAGGGTAAATATTATGCTGGCGCCGGGCGGCACCTCCAGATTGTAGCTTATAAGAAGTCCCGCCACGGCCCCTGCGACAGCTATGGCGGCGGCACCGCGGGTAATGGCGGCATAGGACTTGGTGAGGGCGTTGGCCGTGACGGCGGGAATCGTGAAGAGCGACAGCAGCAGCACTATGCCCATCACGCGGATCGACAGCACTATGGTCAGCGCCACGATCACGGCCATGACATATGACGCCGTACGTGTGGCCAAGCCTTGGCTTGCGGCGAAATCGCGGTCGAAGGCCAGATACATCACGGGGCGCCACCACAGCACTGCCCCGACAACACATAACAGCGTCAGCACCCCGAGCGTGGCCACGTCGCGCGTGGTGACGGTAACGATGCTGCCGAACATGTAGCTCGACAGGTCGCCCGAAGTATATCCGGGCGTAAGGCTCATGAACAAGGCACCGACGGCCATACCCACCGACCAGATGATGCCTATGGCCGAATCCTCGCGTATGCGACCGCGGTCGCCCGCCCACTCGATGCCTATGGCCGAAAGCACGGCGAAGACCATGGCCCCCGCTATGGGGTTCGTCCCCATGTAGACAGCTATGCCGAGACCGCCGAACGAGGCGTGCGTAACGCCGCCGCAGAGGAACACCATGCGCCGCGCCACGACATAGGTGCCGACGATACCGCATGTGATACCTGCGAATACGGCCGCCAGAAAGGCGTTCATAAGGTATTCGTAACGGAATATGTCGCAGAAAAAATCCATCGTTCGCCCGACATTCGGTTTTGGTGACCGCAAATTTACTTCAAATATCGGATTGCATCAAAAGTTTTTCCATTTCCGGCAACTTTTTATAATTTCGCACGATATTTACGGGTAAAAACACAACGTCACGATATATGGACAAACGTCGCGTCAGTTTCCATACGCTGGGCTGTAAAATGAATTTTTCGGAGAGTTCGACCCTCGCCCGCATCTTCGAGGAGGGCGGATTCGAGCGCACCGCCTCGTGCGCCGGCGCCGACGTATGCGTCATAAACAGCTGCTCGGTCACGGAACACGCCGACAAGAAATGCCGCAACCTCATACGCCGCATACACCGCCTCAACCCCTCCGCCATAATCGCCGTAACGGGCTGCTATGCACAACTCAAACCGCACGAGATCGCCGCCATAGACGGCGTCGACATAGTATTGGGTAACAATTATAAGGGCGATTTATATCAACGTGTGATTGAACTCGCAGGCAAGGGCCGGGCCCGCATATACAGCTGCGATACGGAATCGCTTACGCGATTCTTCGCCGCCTTCTCGTCGGGAGACCGCACACGGTCGTTTCTCAAGGTGCAGGACGGCTGCGACTACAAGTGCGCATACTGCACCATACACTACGCCCGCGGCTCGAGCCGCAACATGCCCATAGCCGATCTGGTGGCCGAAGCCGAGACTCTGGCGGCCGCCGGAACAAAGGAGATTGTGGTTACGGGAATCAATGCGGGGGATTTCGGCCGCACGACGGGAGAGCGGTTCATCGACCTAATACGGGCCCTCGACGGGGTCGAAGGCATCGAACGCTACCGCATCTCGTCCATCGAACCCAACCTGCTCACCGATGAGATCATAGAGTTCTGCGCCTCGTCCCGTAAATTCCAACACCACTTCCACATACCGCTACAGAGCGGTTCGGACCATATTCTGGCTTCGATGCGCCGCCGCTATACGTCCGCAAAGTTCGCCGACCGTATAGGGAAGGTGCGTTCGCTCATGCCCGACGCATTTATCGGCATAGATGTAATAACGGGTTTCCCGGGCGAAACGGAGGAGGATTTCATGCAGACATACACCCTGATGGAACACCTCGCCCCGTCGTTCCTGCATATATTCCCATTCTCGGAACGAGCCGGCACGCCGGCTGTAGATATGCCCGACAAGGTGCCGGCGGCGGTATCCGCCGAGCGGGCGGCACGGCTCGAAGCCCTGTGCAAGAAGCTGCACCACGATTTCTGCGCCCGATACACAGGCACCGAAGCCGACGTGCTCTTCGAGAGTACCATGCGCGGAGGCATGATGTTCGGGTACTCGGGCAACTATATACGGGTGAAGGTCCCCTACCGCCGCGACCTGATCAACCGCATCAGCCGCGTGCGTTTGATGGCGGTGGACGACACGGGCGAAGCCGCGGCCGAAATTTTGCAGTAGCACAAATACAGGCAAAGCCAAATCCGAAAACTGCATTTTCAACGTGCCTTTGCGCCCGACTTTCACTATATTTGGATAATATAGGATGCGCCTCGGCAAAGGCGAATCCGAAAACTGCGTTTTCGATTTGCCTTTGCGCCCGACTTTCACTATATTTGATAATATAGGATGCGTCTCGGCAAAAAGGCTAATCCGAAAACTGCGTTTTCGATTTGCCTTTGCGCTCGACTTTCACTATATTTGTACGAAAGTATGCATAAAAAATTATGACAGGTATTCGCAAAAGGGTGACTATCGGATTCTTGAGCATTGTGGCATTGCTCTTCTTTTCGGGACTCGTATCTCTCTTCGAGCTTAGTCACATGAGCAACGACATAGAGGCTATCCTCGACAGCAGCAGGAAAAGCATCGAGATGTCGAACAACATGCTCGACGCTATCCAGAACAACGAACGCTCGGTAGCCTACTACACAGTATTGCGCGACAGCCTCTATGCCGACTCGTGCCGCACCTCCCTCGCCGATTTCGATGTCCTGCTGCGGCAGGCGCGCAGCGATGTCTCGGCCGAAGCACAATCGCGTTTCGATTCGCTTGACGTATATGCGGCACAGCTATACGAAACCCTCGCCGCAGTCCTCAACAACAACGCAGGCCCAAGCACCGCCATCCCCTTCGACGGCCGCCGCTGGTACAACACCGAATACGTCCCCCTGTACGACCGTATCACGGACGAGATAACCAATGTCATGGGACACGTCCAGAGCTCGCTGAACCCGCGCGCGGAGCGACTGAGCCGCAACGCCTACCGTTCGGTGACCCCCGTGTTCATATCGCTGGTGGTGATGATCGTCATACTGTTGCTGTTCTACTATTTCGTCATGATATACACTGTCCGGCCGATAATCGAGATGAACCGCCGTCTGGGCGACTACATACGCTACAAGCTGCCGTTCGACATCAAGGTGGAATGTCAGGACGAAATGCGGGAACTGAAGGAGAAAATAGAATCGATGGTAAACAACCCGTCGAAAATGAAATGACGGAAGACGGGCGGATGATACCCGCAGCAGGCGCCGGAGGAGAGAACGGGCGCCGAAATCCGTTAAACAGTTAGGGATATGAGATTCAACGTCGTAATACGATACATAGGCATGATACTGCTGCTGTTGGCGGCATTCATGCTGTTGTCTGCCGGCATCTCGTACCTGAACAATGTCGACACGGCATACTTCCCGCTGCTCATGTCGTCGCTGCTCACCCTGCTCATGGGGTGCTTCCCGATGATATTCGTACCGCGCAGCGACCACATATCGAACAAGGAGGGATACTGCATCGTCGTCGGGGCTTGGATCGTATCGAGCGTCGTCGGGACATTCCCATACCTGATGTGGGGCGGCGAGTTCTCCATCATAAACGCATGGTTCGAAAGCGTCTCGGGCTTCACCACCACAGGGGCCTCGATCCTAAACAATGTGGAGGGGCTGCCGCAGGGGCTGCAGTTCTGGCGCATGTCCACATGCTGGATGGGCGGTATCGGCGTGGTGATGTTCGCGCTGGTGATACTCCCCGCCATCGGCAAGAGCAAGATGATGCTCTCGAACGTAGAGCTGTCGTCGATGGCAAAGAACAACTTCCATTACCGCAGCCAGACCGTCGTACGCATCGTGCTGGCCGTATACGTCGGGCTGACCGCCGTAACGACGCTGGCGCTCAAGATTGCGGGCATGCGCTGGTTCGACGCCTTGGCGCACGCCATGTCGGCATGCAGCACGTGCGGCTTCAGCACCAAGAACATGAGCATGGCCTTCTTCGACTCGCCCGTAATGGAGATCATCCTTATCGTGGCCATGACGCTCGCGGGAGTCCATTTCGGGGTGATATACGCTACGGTGAGCGGCAAACCCAACAATCTGTTCCGGTCGGAGATCACACGGTTTTATTTCGCCGTAATAGCGGTGGCCAGCGTGGCCATAGCCATAAGCCTCACCGTCGAGGATGTCTACCCGTCGTTCATCGAGTCGCTGCGCTATGCCGCATTCCATGTCTCGTCGTTCATAAGCACCACGGGGTTGGCCATAGCAGACTGCAACACATGGACCGCCTTCACGATGATGATACTAATATTCTGCTCGATAGTATGCGCCTGCGCAGGATCGACGGCGGGAGGCATGAAGATGGACCGTCTGGTACTCGCCATAAAGATGATACGCAACCGTCTGCGTTCGCAGCAGCACCCCAATGCCATCTTCCGCACAAAGGTCGACGGGCTGCCGCAGGACAGGGACATGCTCAACAGCGTGATGGTCTTCGCCGTGGCCTACATGATGATAATCGTCATCGGCACTCTCATCAATACCATGCTCGGCTGCGACCTCATGACTGGCTTTTCGGCATGCGTTGCCTGTATGGGAAACGTGGGTCCGGGTTTCGGCGACGTGGGGTCGATGGACAACTACTCGATGATGTCGAATGGCGTGAAAATAAATCTAACGCTCCTGATGCTGTTGGGGCGTCTCGAAATATTCGGATTGATTCAACTATTTTTTATACGTTGGTGGAGATGATAAAACGATATTTTCTCGTTTGCGGGATAATGGCTGTGCTGTGCGGGATCGGCACAGCGGCGGCACAAGAGGTCACGGCACGTATATCCGGACTGGAGAGCAACGACGAATACATGGAACTCATGCGCAACGATGCCAAACTGCGCAATCGCGAGGACTCGCTCATAAGCGTCATACGATCGGTACGCGGCGCCATGGCCGAGAATGCCGAAACACGAGACTCGCTGGCACAGGTGCGTTCCGATTCGCTGCTGCTGCTGTTGTCGGATGCCGAGAGCGCCGTTTTCTCGCTGCGGATGGACAAACTCAAGCTGGTGGACCGCATAAATGCCATAGAACAGAATTTCGTACTGTCGAATATGGGAGACATCGGCGGCGGGGCGCAGAGCGACGGCGGAGGCACGGCATTCCTCAACAACCCGTATTTCGTC
Source organism: uncultured Alistipes sp. (assembly GCA_949296635.1). GTDB lineage: Bacteria > Bacteroidota > Bacteroidia > Bacteroidales > Rikenellaceae > Alistipes. The sequence continues at coordinate 25,028 of CASFQF010000007.1, forward strand.
AAGAGCATCGACCCCGACGACTACAAGGAGCTGCTCCGCGTCCAGAAGATGGAAGCCGAAACGCAGGAGTACGTCTCGACATACATGAAGAATTACGATAAGATCAAGTCGCTCTACGACCGCTATATGATCGCCGAGACCGAAACCGATGCCGAAGCCGTATATACGGAGTTGTCGGCGGCCATGGATGACAATATCGTTCTGGAACGGCGCTTGGCCAAGGCGTGGGGAGAGATATACGACGAGAAGACATACGTATACGCATATTTCCTCGAAAAGGAGAACCGCGAAGATCTGCTCGACCTTACGGAGAACATGATGATCAAGTCGCTCCAAGAGAAGCTCTCGGCCAGCGAATATTACGCTTCGGAGGCCGTAGCCAACTACTGCCTGCAAAAGCCCATCGTATTGAATTACGAGATATACGTTGCCAAGCTCCTCAACCAAGCCGCCGCCATAGACTCGTTGTCGAACGCCTCGAAAAACGTCCGGCAGATCGACTTCCGCATACCCAAGATAGATGTAGCACGCCGCTCGTTCGTCAACTACGAGGCTATCGAGTTCAGTGCCAAGAGTCCCTACAATGCCTCGAACCCCGTTCCCGAATGTGTGGTATACGAGTACGGGACTATATACCGCATACTGTTGGGCAACTACAAGTACAAGCAGGCGGTGTCGATATTCCGCGGAGCATCGCCGCTCTTCGTCGAAGAGGGCGCGGACGGGCGTTTCTACTACTATGTCGGAGGTCTCCGCACACGTGCCGAGGCCGAGGCCGCCGTCGAGGTGCTCAAGAAAAAAGGTTTCCGCGACCCGCAGATCGTCGAATGGTGCGACGGCCGCAAGACGAACCTTTCGGAACAGAACGAATCGTCGCAGCTGGCATTCCGCGTGGTGATCAAGGGCGGGACGCTGGACGATACCGTGCGCGACGTTATCGCCACGATGGCTTCGGGATGCGAAATATCGAAAATATCGGACGACACCTTTATGGTAGGCACGTTCGACAGCCGCGCCATGGCCGAGCGTGTGGCCCAAGCCGTCGTCAAATGCGACGAAAAGCTGACCACGGAAATCACCGAAATAAATACGGCCCCGGCCGAGGAGACGGCCGAAGAGTAACGGCAGGCGCCGCACGGCGCATACGGCCCAGATTGTGAAACCGACAAAAGCATAAAATTATGGGACTTATAATATTTCTCGTTTTGCTGGGAGTTTTCTTCCTCGTTGTGGAACTGATGTTCCTGCCCGGCGTGACCATCGGCACCATACTGTCGCTTGTAAGTTACGCCGTAGCCGTATACATGGGATTCGAACGCTTCGGCTTTGCCGGCGGCGCCGTGACGCTGGCGGCCGCCGCCGTAGTATCCATCGCGGCGGTCGTCGTATCGCTTCGGGCCAAAACATGGCGCAAGCTGTCGCTGAAACAGAAGATCGAGTCGTCGAGTATGGAAACGCCGTCGGATACGGTCAAGGTGGGACAACACGGCACCACCGTATCGCGGCTCTCGCCCATGGGCAAGGTCAGTATCGACGGCCGCATATATGAGGCCAAGTCGATCGACGCATACGTAGACCAGCGCAGCGAGGTGGAGGTCGTCGGGTTCGAGAACTTCACCGTTGTGGTAAGGCGTGCCGACAAGGCATAAGACCCGCATCCGGACAACGGCGGACGACGGGCACCGACGTGAGACAAAGAAATTATCAATCAAACCAACATAAACTATGGAACTGCAACTCGGATTATTCGCTGTGGTAATCGTATTGGGCCTTATCGCCATATGGCTCGTATTCTATTTCATTCCGGTCGGGCTCTGGTTCTCGGCCTTGGTGTCGGGCGTAAAGATCAGCCTGCTGCAGCTCATCCTCATGCGATGGCGCAAGGTGCCGCCCTCGGTGATCGTATCGTCCATGATCGAGGGGACGAAGGCGGGACTCAACCTCGACCCCAACGAACTCGAGGCCCACTATCTTGCCGGCGGTAACGTCACCAACGTGGTGCATGCCCTTGTATCGGCACAGAAGGCCAACATCGTACTCGACTTCAAGATGGCTACGGCGATAGACCTCGCCGGCCGCGACGTCTTCGAGGCGGTGCAGATGTCGGTCAACCCCAAGGTCATAAACACGCCTCCCGTGGCGGCTGTGGCCAAGGACGGCATACAGCTCATAGCCAAAGCCCGCGTTACGGTCCGCGCCAACATTCGCCAGCTTGTGGGCGGTGCCGGCGAGGAGACGGTGCTGGCACGTGTAGGCGAAGGTATAGTTTCGTCGATCGGTTCGGCCGACTCGCACAAGATCGTCCTCGAGAATCCCGATTCGATCTCGCGCGTAGTCCTTGAGAAGGGCCTCGACGCAGGTACGGCATTCGAGATCCTCTCGATAGATATAGCCGACATCGACGTAGGCAAGAATATCGGGGCACAGCTGCAGATGGATCAGGCCGATGCCGACAAGAACATCGCACAGGCCAAGGCGGAGGAGCGCCGCGCCATGGCCGTCGCCCTCGAGCAGGAGAACAAGGCCAAGGCTCAGGAGGCGCGCGCCAAGGTGATCCTCGCCGAAGCCGAAGTGCCGCTGGCCATGGCCGAAGCCTTCCGCAACGGCAATCTCGGTATCATGGATTACTACAAGATGAAGAACATCATGGCCGACACGCAGATGCGCGAGACCATATCGCGCACCGACAAGAAGTAATCCGCCGCGCCCGCAGCCAATGCGGCCCCGGTCTCTGACTGAGATCGGGGCCGCTGCATTACACAGGGGCGCTCGGCCCGCACGGTCAATACACCTCTTCGGGAAGCGTCTCCCCCTCGGGTACGCCCTCTATTTCGTCACGCCATTTTATTGCGGCATGTGTACCGTCGCAGTAGGGTTTGTTTTCGGAGTGCCCGCAACGGCACAGAACCACACGGTTGCGTATCTCGTACGGCGTACCGTCGGCACGTTCGATACGGATGCCGCCGCGAACCCATAACCCGCCGCTCGAATTCATGGCTATATCCTCGATGAGCGACAGCTTGGGAGCATAATCCGGCTCGAAAGGCTTTCCCGTCTCGTTGTCCCACGCCATCAGGCGGCTGCCCGGGCACATGGACGCCTCGCGCACGGCCAATTTACGGTCGCGGGGGTTGTCGGATCGGGCGACGAGTTCCCACGCGCGTGCGTCCGCATCGCAAAAACGGGCGAAGGTACAGTAACGCTCGTTGTCGGTCATAGATACCGCAGGCCCTTTTGTCACCTCGGCCGCCTCGAGCAGCGGCGTCATCGGCGCCCGCAGCTCCGAATCCCACACTACCGAGGCATGTGTCCCGTCGCAATAGGGTTTCCGATGCGACGCCCCGCAGCGGCACAACGCCGTGGGCTCGCTCTCGGTAGAGAAATGGCGGCCTTCTTGGAAATACCAACTTGCACCGCGGTCGTTCGACATGATAAACTGCTGTGCCAAAGGCGGCCGCCCGAAAACCATATACGGGCCGTGTTCGGCGATGGTGATGCGGTACTTCTTTCCGGCCGGCGCCGAACCCGCCATAATTTTCTTGTCGGACATATAATAAATGTATTTACGATTCGTTTGCACAATAGGCAATAATTGTTCCTCGATTGAGAAATGACCGCATATTTTCTTCACGGGGCAACATTCATTGCCGGGGTATGATATAAGTAATCGAGACTTACGGCAAGGCTCGACATGGAAACAGGATTTTCTGCCTTTGCGCCCGACCTTTCGTATATTGAAAATAGAGAAGGCGCCGCGGCAAAGCCGAGCCCGAAAACTGCGTTTTCACATGCCTTTGCGCCCGACCTTTCGTATATTGAAAATAGAGAAAGCGCCGCGGCAAAGCCGAGCCCGAAAACTGCGTTTTCACATGCCTTTGCGCCCGACTTTCACTATATTTGGATAATATAGGAGGCGTCTCGGCACAGCCAAATCCGAAAACTGCGTTTTCATTTGCCTTTGCGCTCGACTTTCACTATATTTGCCCAATATTTTGAACCGACTTTAGACAGGACAATATATGAAGTCTCTTTTTCGAAACCTTCTCGCCGCTGCCGTAACGGTATGTGCCGCGGCGTTATGGTCATGTACAACGAATGAAAAGTACGATTTCACGTTCTCGCTGCCCGGGCACATAGTAACCGAGTTGGAGAGTACGGTCGTAATACCCTTCACGGCACGCAACATAACGAGCGTCTCGGTCACCTCGACACCCAAAGGCTGGACCGTCGAGGATGTGGACCTGCTCAATTGGACGGTGACGGTCAAGGCCCCCTCGGCATATACGGCCGACGACTCTGCGGTAGAGGAGAACGGCACGCTCAAACTGTCGGGATTCACCGCTGCCGGCACCTCGGTAACAGCCTCGTCGTACCTGTCGCTGCTGAACAAAGAAATAGACCTGCGTGACAAATATTCGAACTGCTATGTCATCTCGCAGATGGATACACGTTACACCATAGACGTCACGCACAAGGGCGAGAGCTCGGAGACCATCTCTCCCGACAAAGTGGACGTGCTGTGGCAGAGCGAGCGCGAGCTCATAAACTTCTATGGCTACGATGCCGACAAAGGCACCTTCACATTCTTCGTATCGCATACCGACATCACCGACGACAATGACAACGTCACCGGCTCGATCGTCCCCGACGGGAATGCCGTCATCGCCGCCTATGACGCCGCGGGCGAAATAATATGGAGCTGGCACGTATGGATCACAGGCTCGGATGTCGAGGCGTCGGCCATAACCACCTCCGCAGGCGTGTTCATGGACCGCAACCTCGGCGCCTACCACAACAGCGACGGCTCGACCGACACGGACGACATATTCAAATCGTACGGGCTCTATTACCAATGGGGCCGCAAGGATCCTTTCATCCGTCCCGTCGACTACAACTTCTCCAACAACGAGGACCGTACCATATACAACGGCGCGGGGAACGTGAGACGTTTCAAATATGTAGGCAAGGAATACGACGATGCCGTCGGAACGCTGGACTACACGATAAAGAACCCCATGTTCTTCGTTCTGGGATCGGCCGACAACGACTACGACTGGCTCTATGCCTCGCATGACGACAAACTGTGGTCGTCGACCTCGAAAAGCATCTACGACCCCTGCCCGCGCGGCTGGCGCGTACCCGACGGCGATGCATTCCTGATGATGGACATCGACCGGTCGGAGGATCTCGCATCGCTGAGCGACATACGCGGCATGTACGGCTGGCACATAGTCGACACGGCCACGGGCACCAAGATGTTCATGCCGGGCGCGGGACGCCGCAGTTTCGAGAACGGCATCCTCACCAACGTGAACAACTACGGCTACGAACATACCCCGATGCCGTGGGTAGGATACTATTGGACGGCGGGCATCGCTTCCGCAGACAAGGCCAAGGCGCAGTCGATGTTCTTCGACCTGAACACCACACGTGCCGTGAACAACCGCTACGAGGCGCAGAAGGAGATGTACCGCGCCAACGGCATGCAGATACGCTGCGTAAGGGACGAATAACCGCACCGCCCGCAGGCGAGACTCCCGTACGGCATCACGACATGCACAGCATATGAAAAGGCGCCTTCCTGTAACGGAAGGCGCCTTTTCATATGCTCTTCGGCACGGTACAATACGCTTTCCGTAAAAATACCGTATACACGAGGTTCTCCACACGACAGGCTGCGGGACGGTTCGGCCGGCCACATGCCGAATGGTACGGCAGTTGCGTGTGTTCGGGATAAATATCGTGATACCATGCAGATAAATACAGGAAAAGGCACTATTTCGCTCGCCGTGGCAATAGCCATATGGTCGGTATCGGCCGTGGTGTCGTTGCCCGGGCTGGCCGTGTCTCCCATCATGGGCGACCTGAACAAGATCTTCCCCCGCGTGAGCAATCTCGAGATACAGATGCTCACGTCGATACCTTCGGTACTGATCATACCCTTCATACTGTTATCGGGACGCCTGTCGGTGGCACGTAACAAAATAGCCCTGCTGCGGGTCGGGCTGGCGATATTCTTCCTGAGCGGCGCCGCCTGCGTCTTCTCGCGGACGATGACGCAGCTCATAGCTGCAAGCTGCGTGCTCGGCATAGGCGCAGGTATCGTAATACCGCTCTCGACGGGACTCGTGGTGGACTATTTCACGGGCGACAGCCGCGTGCGGCAGCTCGGCATAAGCTCCGCCGTGAACAACCTGACGCTGGTCCTTGCCACAGCCTTTACAGGGTATCTCGCGGGCGTGGACTGGCATCTGCCGTTTCTGGTATACACGCTGCCCGCCGTAACGCTCGCCCTGACGGCATGGCTGCGGCGCATCCCGCCGGCACCCGAACCGCCGCAAAGCGACCAATTCCGCCAGACACGCATCAACCGCGGCCGTCTGGCCGGACTCATGGGCATATATTTCTTCATCACCTTCGCGGTGCTGGTTATAACATTCTACACGTCGTTCCTTGTCGAGGAGTATAAGTTCAGCAACTCGTTTTCGGGGCTGGTCATATCGCTGTTCTTCCTCGCCATAATGGCTCCCGGGTTGTTCCTCAACCCATTGATAAAATATCTGGGGCGCAATCTCAACGTCGTGTCACTGGCGATGATGGCCGCAGGACTCCTTATTACGGGATGTATCCGCAATGAGGCGGCAATGATTGCCGGAGCGATGATGGCGGGCCTCGGATACGGCATAATGCAGCCCCTGATCTACGACAAGACGGCCATCATATCTCCACCGCAGACCTCTACCCTTTCGCTGTCGTTCGTCATGTCGGTGAACTATCTGGCGGTGCTTGTATGCCCATTCATCATCGACCTCTTCGGCCGTATCTTCCACATGTCGCACGACAACCGTTTCCCGTTCGTAATAAACGCCGTCCTTACGGCATTCTTCGCCGTATGGGCCTATGTCAAACGCGACGACTTCACCATCGGCATGGACGAGTCGTACGTCACCGACGACAAGAGCCGGAGCTGACACGGCCGCAGCCGACCACTGCGCCAGAATCGGGAGAGCCTGTACCGTTACCGGCTCTCCCGAATCTTTATACCACACATACGTCCGCGCACCGCATATCGGGACCACGGCCGCACACCAAAGACCGGCATTGCCGGCATGCACGGCAGTTACCGGCAGTTACCGGCATCCGTCCCGAACCGCAAGGCGGCACCCGTCCCGCGCCCCCTATTGCAGCGGCTTTCGGCACAGGTGAGAAATCGACCGAAAACCGGCATCGGTGCGAAAGGGCTGCAGGAACAGCTGCCGTCGGGGTACAAAAAACCCTCCGCCTTCGGGCGGAGGGTTGCACGGACATGCCTGTCAATCTCAACTGTCGGCCTGCATAAGCTGCTTGAGCAGAGATATGTTGTACGCAGCCTCCCGTACGCCGGCCTTCTGTGCCTGCTGGAAGAGGGTCATGGCCTGCTGGTAGTTGCCCTGTGCCATGGCGAGGATACCGCGCGAATTCATGGCCTCGGGCATCGTGGCGGGCACACCGTCAAGATATGCCGCCGCCTGCGTGTAGTTGCCGTTCGCCATAGCCACATTGGCTGCATTGACGCGCGACTCGGGCGACTGCGGGTAGGTCTGAACGGCGATAAGGATAATGTCGTTCCACTCCTTGCTGCCCTTCTCGAAGGTGAGGGCCACCATGTATATCTCGGCGGGGCTCAACTGTATGGGGTTCGTATAGACGAGCTGTTTGGCCTCGTCTACGGTGTAGGGCCGTACATTGTAGTTGACCGTATAGTCCGTGACACGCAGTTGGGGATACCACGTGCGGAGCATGAAGTCATACTCGACGGGGAAACGGCGGCGTATCTCGGCATTCTTATTCTCGGGCTTTATCGTCGGGTCGTCGATCACGGCGATAATACGGCGGTAGTCGTTGATGCAGCTCTCGGTAAGCATCTGTTTCAGGGCATCCCAATTGGCGGGAGCCGAATCGACCGTTATAAGTGAGGCATCGACCAGATTGTTGCTTACCAGATAGTCCTTCACGGCCGCAGCACGATTTGCCGCCAGCGTCTTGTTGAAACCGTAGGGGCCCTCGGGCGAGGCGTAACCCATCAGATGCACCGAAGAGATCTTGTTGTCGGCATTGCCCGACACACCGTTTACGGTGCTGCGTATCTTCTCCAGCTCCGACTTGTTGTCCATATAAGCCGACTGTATATCGCTCTTGCTCACGGGGAAGTATACGGCAGCCGTACCCTGTGCCGTACGCATCTTACCGTCGTCGGCAGGTGTGGCATACGCCATCTTGGGCTGCCCGGGCTGCATCTGCTGCGAAGCACCGCCCTGCTGCGGCTGCCCCTGCTGCGCGGCCGACGGCATCGCGGCAGCCGTTATCATCTCCGCACCGAGCGAGCGGTCGCGGCAGGCGCACCACTCCTGCTGCAGCACCAGCTTCGAATTGTCCATCCACCGCTCGTACGGAATATCGGTCTCATACTCGACATTCTGCATACGGTGATTGTGGCGGCGTACGTATATATTGTCCGAAACGAGCGCACCGTCACCCTGACGCTCGCGCACGATGCTGCGGCGACGTCCGTCGACTACTACCGCGGGAAGCTCTACGTAACGGTTCCCGTCGGTCACCACAGGGGTGATCCACAACGAACGGTTCGACTTGATCTTCATGCCAGTAAGATCGAGATCCATCGCCACATCGAGACGTCCCGACGAACGCTGCATCGTGATGTCCGATATTTGCACGCCGTCGGTTACGATGGTCTCCTGTGCGCGAGACACCTGCGCCGCAAGGAGCATGGCGCAGAACGCAAATGCGTATTGTACAAAATGTTTCATTTCTGTTTCGTTTTAGAATAGATATACGAGTGATAATGCGAGCTTGGTCAGGCCCCAATAGTCCTTGTCGCCCGTTGCCACCTTTACACCGCTGTTGGGGTATTGGTAACGGTCATACCAAGCATGGGCGTAACCCACACCTATCTCGGCCTCGAGGTTCCAATGCTTTCCGAGAATCCAATCATAACCGTACGATATGCCCGCACCCAGCGCATGGCCCTTGTAACGGTTGTCTTTGAGAGAGTCCCACATGCTGAAGGGGAAAAACGACAGGTTGCCCACATCGAAGCCCCCGCCGATCATGTGTACGCCGAAGAAATGGCCGTTGAAGCGCTCGCACGTCCACCACTTGAATTCGGGTTGCACGAGCCAATGCTTCCACTTACGGTCGTGAGAGAAGGTGAAGGGATTGAATCCCGCCGAGATGTCGAGGGTCGTACGGCGACCCAGCCCGATCTCCACGCCCAGATTGGGCGAGGCCGACGCCAGATAGAGAAGATTGGTCTTTAAGCCCACCTCCTGAGCATCGGATTTTCCGATGAATGCTGAGAGTCCCAGCAAAAGAAAGAGTAATTTTCTCATGGTTCGAAGATTGCCTGTTATTCGAACCGTGTAATATCAAACTCTGCACCAAAACGGGATCGCACGGCGGAAAAATGCATGCGACGACACCGCCCGCAGCCGCGGCCGCATGATGGAAACGGCGTATCCGAGAGTCGGGTACGCCGTCGTAAAGGTTTTATTGTTACCGTGTTGTCCGAATTGCAGGCCGCCGTGGTCAGAGTAGCGAATTAACCCCTTCGATGGCATATATCAGCATCAGATAACGCAGGAATTTACCTATGAACATCATGATGGTGGTAATATAGACGTTGCTGCGCATGAGCCCCAGCAGTACGATTATCACCTCGCCCACACCGGGCAGCACCCCGAACAGTCCGATCCATGCGCCCCAGCGTCGGACGAACCGCTCGACTTTCGCCATCTTCTCCTTGTCGATCTTGAGCCAGCGCTCGATCCACTCCATCTTCCCCATGTATCCCATCCAATAGCACAATACACCGCCGAGGGTATTGCCTATGGAAGCCGATATGAGGCATATTACGGGGTCGGACCCCATCTGCACCAACACCGTAAGCACCACTTCGGAACTGAAGGGGAGGATACTGCCGGCGAGCAGCGCCGATATGAAGAGGCCTATGTAGCCCCATTCGATAAAAAAGTCGACTATAGCATCCATAATATACGGTGTCGGACGGTGCAAAAATAATAAAAGGAGAGGGCAAAGACAAATGAAACCTTTTGTTTTCAGATTCGACAATGCCTAACTTCATCCACCGGCACCAAAAACAGGGAACTTTATCGGAACCGAAGACATTTGGCCCTCGTCGGCCGGACAGGGGAAATATTTATGCCGCCGAACGGAGAAAAGATCGCATCGCGGCGTATCGTTCATAAAAAATTTTATATATTTGTGCCCGTCGATCGCATCGCTTCGGACTGACACGTACGGGAAACCATCGGGACTCTCCGACGCACGCCGGCAACGATTGTTTAATTTGCATCTTAAATAGGTGCCCAAAAAATGTACTATGAGAAAACTCGTCTGTCTTCTGCTGACAGTATTGAGCTGTGATGTCATGGCTCAAATCACCACCGCCTCCCTGCGCGGCGTCGTAAACGATTCATCGGATCAAATCCTTGCAGGTGCCGTAGTCACCTTGTCGCATCCCGTCACCGGCTCGGTCTATACCGTCGCCACAGACGCCGAAGGCCACTACTCGATTCACGGCATACGCCCCGACGAGGGATACCGCATGGAGGTGAACTATCTCGGATACAGCCCATACCATATCGACGGCATGATCCTGCACGTGGGCGACACCCGCGTGGAAAACATAACGATGAAGGAGGACTCCATGCTCGATGCCGTAGTGGTGGCATCCTCGTCGCGCGAGGATGCCGACATGCTGGCCAAATTCGACGAGAAGACCATCGAACGCATCCCTTCGGTGTCGCGCTCGCTCTATGACGTGGTGCGTCTCGTACCCGAGGCCATGGCTACGAAAAACGGCGGCATGTCCTACGGCGGCGTCAACAACCGTTACAACTCGTTCATGATAAACGGCATGGCGAACAGCGACATGTACGGGCTCTCGACATCGGGTACAAACGGAGGCCTGTCGAATGCCAACCCCGTGGCGATGGATGCCATATCGCAGATACAGGTCGCCGTGGCCCCGTACGACGTGCGCCTGAGCGGCTTCGGCGGCGGCGTGCTGAACGCCGTAACCAAGTCGGGCACCAACGAGTTCCGCGGCAGCGCATACACCTATTACAACAATCAGAACTTTTACGGCTCGCGCCCCGCAGGGATAGGCTCGGGCGAACGCAACGATCTCGAACAACAGTCGACGCAGATATACGGCGTAACGCTGGGCGGACCAATCGTCAAGGACAAACTCTTCTTTTTCGTGAGCGGCGAGTACGATTTCGAGAAGTCCCCATCGTCGTATTATCCCGGGTATGAGGGCGTCTCGATCACATCCGAGGAGCTGGACCGTATATCAGCACGCTACGAATCGCTCACGGGCTTCGACGGCGGAGGATACGGCCGCCGCGACGTACGCCAGCGCGCGGGATCGCTTCTGGCCGTGCTGGACTGGAACATCAGCAAGCGCAACCGTCTCTCGGCAAGTTACAGCTACCTCGACGCCCGCGCCGAGGACTACGGCAACTCGCTCACCTCGTTAACCTTTGCCGGATCGGGATACGCCAACTACAGCCGTGCCCACTATGTAGGCATAACACTCGAGTCGCGCCTTGCAGACCGTATGCACAACACCTTCCGCGCGGGATATTCGCGTGTGGCCGACGGCCGCGACCCCGACGGCGGCACAGCCCTGCCGAGCGTCATAATAAAGAACACGGGCACCACGGGCGGCGTAACCACATATATCGGCACGGACCGCTACGCCGGCACCAACGCCCTGACGCAGAATGTCGTGACACTGACAGACGACCTTATAGTCGACCGCGGCGCACACTCCATAACAATGGGCATGCACCACGAACTATACGACATACACAACATATACGTGGCCAACGCCTACGGAACCTATACATATAACTCGATCGCAGACTTCGAGAACGACCTTGCCGCCGTCTATGAATACAACTACAGCGACCCCGACGTGACGGGATCGACCGTATGGGGCCCGCGCTTCCGCGCCGCGGAACTGAACTTCTACCTTCAGGACCGCTGGTCGCTCGGACGACGGCTGCTGCTCACATACGGCGTACGTCTCACGCTCCCCATGATATTCAATACGCCGACGGCAAACGAATCATTCAATTCGGGCAGCATCGCCGCGGCGAACGGCGTGCGCGTAGGCGACGTGCCGCAAACGCAGGTGCTCTTCTCGCCGCGCGTGGGCCTGTCATGGTACAAGCAGACGGCGGCAGGCCGTATAGACATTGCAGGCGGCGCCGGTATCTTCACCGGACGGGTACCCTTCGTATGGATCGTGAACAACTACTCGAACACGGGGGTCGAGCAAAAGGGTCTGCGGCTTACGGGCGTAAGCGAAAACGGGCAGATCACGGAAACGGCGGCCGGTTTCACCGTCACGCCCTCCCCCACCGACCTGTCGAACACCAAGTTCATGCTCAACGTCATGGACCGCAAATTCCGCTACCCGCAGAACCTCAAGGCCAACCTCTCGGTTGATTTCACCACGCCCGACGGCTGGAACCTCGGCGTGGAGGCTCTCTACACGAAGACACTGTATAATGCCGTTTTCCGCAACCTTGCGGTAGAGAGCGGCGGAGAGACCATATCGGCCGTATCGGCCGAGGCCAAGACCGAGGCCAACTCGCTGCCGCTATACTCGGCCGCCACGAACGACTATTCGGCCGTATACTACATGGGCAACACCTCGCGCGGCTATTCCTACTCAATATCGGGCCACGTGGCCAAGGATTTCTCATGGGGCCTGTCGCTCTACGCCTCGTACATATTCGGGCATTCGTACGCCGTGTGCGACGTCCCCTCGTCGTCATCGTCGACCAATTGGAACACGGTGTATGCCACCGATCTGAACAACAGCCCGCTCGCCTTCTCGATATACGACGTGCCGCACAAGCTGACCGTGGCGCTCGGATATACCAAACGCTATGCCCGCATGCTGGAGGTGTCGGCGGGACTCGTATACCAGATGACCTCGGGCCAGCGTTACTCGCTCTGTTTCGGCGAGTCGGTCGACTTCAACGGCGACGCCGCCTACGGTTCGACTCTCATGTATATCCCAACCGAGGCGGAGCTCGACATGATGTCGTTCGCCGACGCCACCTCGCGCGACGCATGGAATGACTACATCGAAAGCAACGGTTACCTGCGCACGCACCGCGGTCAGTTCTCCGAGCGCAACGCCCTGCAGGCACCGACGGAACACCGTGTGGACCTGCATCTGGCCCACGGATTCTATTTCGGCGGGGCGTCGAAACGCAAGATCGTGCTGTCGCTCGACGTGATGAACTTCGGCAACCTGTTGTGCAGCAGCTGGGGAACGTACTACAACACCTCAAGCTGGCGCCTGCAGCCCGTCACGGTCACGGCCGTCGAGAACGGGGCTCCGGTCTACCGCTTCACGGGGTCGAAACTCACCCCTAACGACCTGCTTTCGCGCTGGCATATGCAGATCGGCGCCAAGGTGGTATTCTGACACCTGCGGCCGGCATGACGATACCGGCTACAAATATGAAATATTGTCGTAATTTTGACGGCAGCGGCGTGTGCCGAATAAAATATTTTGCTTACCTTTGTCCCGAAGAACGGCTGGTATGAAACGCGGGATACACATACTCCAAAAACAGGATGCCATCGGCACAAACAATATGGGGTATTGTTTTTCCGGTTCCGGCGTCAATTTCAGACATTTCGTCAATACTGTTTATTGTTTTTGATATATAGGCGGCTTTATCGGTCGCCTTTTTTGTGTACATATATGGAGGCTGCAGCACACAGAATCGTATTGAAGGGCGGCCGCGTGATACGCGGCGGAGAGTCTTTTGCGGCGGATGTCGTAGTATGCGGGGACAGGATAGCCGAGGTGACGCCGCAGGCAGTTGCGCTGCCCGGCGACGAGGTGGTGGAATGCCGCGGGCTGTGGGTAACGGCGGGCCTCGTCGATCTGCACGTGCATCTGCGCGAACCGGGATTCTCGGCCAAGGAGACCATCGCCACGGGGACGGCGGCAGCAGCGCACGGAGGGTTCACGACGGTGTGCGCCATGCCCAATCTGGAGCCGGCACCCGACTCGGTGGAAAACCTCCGCCGCGAAACGGAGATCATCGCCCGTGACGCCATAGTTAAGGTTCTGCCCTACGCCACCATAACGCGCCGCAGGGCAGGCCGCGAGCTGGTAAACTTCGCCTCGCTCAAACCATACGTCGTAGGCTTCTCGGACGACGGCAGCGGCGTACAGAGCGAGGAGACGATGCGCGCCGCGATGCGCGCCGCAGCGGCCGAAGGATGCATCATTGCGGCACACTGCGAGGTGAACGACCTGCTGCACGGCGGATATATCCACGACGGCGCCTATGCCGCCGCACACGGGCACAAGGGCATCTGCTCGGAAAGCGAATGGCGCCAGATCGAGCGCGACATAGCGCTGGCGGCCGAGACGGGATGCCGTTACCACGTATGCCATATATCGACGAAGGAGAGCGTGGCACTCATACGCGAGGCCAAACGCAGCGGCGTACGCATAACATGCGAGACGGGGCCGCACTACCTCACCATGTGCGACGCCGACCTTCGGGAAGAGGGCCGCTTCAAGATGAATCCCCCGATCCGGTCGGCAGCCGACCGCGACGCCCTGATCGAAGGGGTGCAGGACGGCACCATCGACGTCATCGCTACAGACCACGCACCCCATACGGCCGAAGAGAAGTCGCGCGGGCTGGCGGGCAGCGCCATGGGCGTGGTCGGTCTCGAGACATCGTTCGCGGTAATATACACGAGACTCGTACGGACGGGCATAATAACCCCGGAACGCATGATAGACCTCATGGCGGAGGCCCCGCGCCGCATCTTCGCACTGGGCGGCGGCCTGCGTGAGGGCGAAGCGGCCGACATTGCGGTATTCGATACCGACACTGAATTTACGGTCGATCCCGCCGCGTTCCTTTCGAAGGGGCGCAGCACCCCGTTCGAAGGATGGCGCCTGCGCGGCACGTGCCGCCTTACGCTGTGCGACGGCAGGAAAGCGTATGAAACGAAATAAACAATTAATTCATAATACGAACGAATGAAACCATTTACGAAAAAGTTAGTTCTCGAAAACGGCTGCGAGTTCCTCGGCTACAGTTGCGGAGCCGATGTCGAGCGCGTTTGCGAGCTGGTCTTCTGCACGGCCATGGTAGGTTATCAGGAGATACTCTCCGATCCGTCGTGTGCAGGGCTGATGGTCGTGATGACCTACCCTGTCATAGGCAATTACGGTATTACGGACGAGGACTTCGAATCGAAATCGGCCACTGTCGGGGCAATGGTCGTACGCGAGTGCAACGACAACCCGAGCAATTTCCGCTACACCAAAACCTTCTCGGAGGTGCTCGAGGAGCAGGGCATACCGGGCATCAGCGGCGTAGACACCCGCATGATCACGCGCATAATCCGCGACAAGGGGTGCCGCCGCGCCGCTATCGTCAACATTGAAACCTCGCGCGAGGCGGCGCTGGAGATGATACGCACCACGCCGGCCGCCACCGATCAGGTCAAGCATGTAAGCTGCCGCAAGCGCTGGTTCTCGCGTACGCCCAACCACACATACGACATCGTGGCGGTCGATTGCGGTATCAAGTACAGCATCATACGCTACTTCAACGAACGCGGCTGCAACGTTACGGTCGTACCGTACAACACCTCTCTGGACGAAATCATGGCCTTCAACCCCGACGGCGTGCTCATCTCGAACGGCCCGGGCGACCCGACGAACGTGCCGGAGGTGGTAGAACTCGTCAAATCGCTGCGCGGGCGCATACCCATGTTCGGCATAGGGCTCGGACACCAGCTCATAGCGCTGGCATACGGCGCCAAAACCTACCGCATGGAACACGGCCACTGCGGAGGCAACCACCCCGTGCGCAACCTCGACACCAACGGCATCGAGATCACGAGCCAAGGGCACAGCTATGCCGTAGACGCCGCATCGCTCGAGGCCACACCCCTGCGCGTGACACACGCCGACCTGCTCGACAATACGGTCGAGGGTGCGGAGTGCGCCGCCGACAAGGTCTTCTCGGTACAATACCACCCCGAGAGCGCCCCGGGCCCGCACGACAGTTTCTACCTTTTCGATAAATTCATTAAAATGATGGAGGAGTATCAAAATGCCTAAGAGAACAGATATAAAGAAAGTGATGGTGATCGGTTCGGGTCCGATCGTCATAGGTCAGGCCGCCGAGTTCGACTACGCCGGAACACAGGCTTGTCTGGCCCTCAAAGAGGAAGGTTATGAGGTGATCCTCGTCAATTCGAATCCCGCCACGATCATGACCGACACCGACATCGCCGACAAGGTCTACATGGAGCCGCTTACGCTGGAGTATGTGGCCAAGATCGTACGATACGAGCGTCCCGACGCCATAGTGCCGGGGCTGGGCGGTCAGACAGGTCTGAATCTGGCTGTACAGCTGGCCAAGAAGGGCATACTCGACGAGTGCCATGTGGAGATTCTGGGCACCTCGTTCCACAGCATAGAGAAGGCCGAGGACCGCGAACTGTTCAAGGAACTCTGTATAAACATCGGCGAGCCGGTCCTGCCCTCGATCGTGGTCAACACGATGGAGGACGGCGTCAAGGCCGCCCTCGAGATAGGATACCCCGTAGTGCTGCGCCCCGCCTTCACGCTGGGCGGTACGGGCGGCGGCTTCGCCGATACGGAGGAGGAGCTGCGCGAAATCATGCACAACGCACTGATGCTCTCGCCCGTACATCAGGTGCTGGTGGAGAAGAGCATCAAGGGTTACAAGGAGATCGAGTTCGAGGTGATGCGCGACAAGAACGATACGGCCATAGCCATCTGCAGCATGGAGAACGTCGACCCCGTGGGCATACATACGGGCGACTCGATCGTCGTAGCGCCCAGCCAGACGCTCACCGACAAGGAGTACGAGCTGCTGCGGGGCAGCGCACTGAAGATCATCCGCGCGCTGGGCATCGAGGGCGGCTGCAACGTACAGTTCGCGCTCGACCCGTTGTCGTTCCGCTACTACATCATCGAGGTT